>JBFGOX010000285.1:0-4544 GCA_041565015.1 Burkholderiaceae bacterium | reverse complement strand
CCTTCGACGGAGTTCTTCTGCATCGAGCACCGGTCCGACGCGTGAAAGTCGGCAACAGTCGCCAGACGCGTGCTCCGGTCCGAGACCGGCACGGCCGCGTTGTCGCAACTGAGATTGCCGGACCAGAAGGCCTGGTCGACGACTTTACGGTCCGATGATCCGGAGCGCGCACCGACCGCGGCTGCGCTGTAGGCGGGCAGCGCCCAGGCCGTTGACAGGGCGGCTACGCGCAGGAAGTGGCGGCGATCGATGTTCATGGCGGCTCCGTCAGGTTCAGGCGGCAACCGCGGCAGGCGCGCGGTGTCCCCAGATGCTGGCGACGTGGTAGACCTCGACCTGCCAGGTCGCATCGTCTACTTCGCGGCCGCCATGGCCGTATTCAACCTGGAAGCCCGAGGGTGTCTCGGCGTAGAACGAGACCATCTGGTCGTTCGGGTGGCAGCCGAGTTCCGACCTGATCGGCACTCGTTCATCGCGGCACAGGTCATAGGTGGTGCCGACGTCGCGCAGATTGCGGACCTGCAGCATGAAGTGGTGCAGCCGCTTGGGTGCCGCGTATTGCACGATAGCCAACGAATGATGGCGTGGGCCGCAGTGGAAGAAGGCCACCCGGCTCGCTTCGGTGCCGCCCATGTCGAGATCGGCGAAATCGCTGATCCGCAGCCCCAGGCCGTCGCGGTAGAAACGCAGGCTTGCCTCGTAGTCGTCCACGGCGAGCACGAAGTGGCCCAGGCCCAGATCCGAAGCGACAAAGCCCGCGATATCGCGCGGCGATCGGAAAGGCCGTTCGGAGCGGATCAGCGGCGCGCAGCAGACCTCGGTAACGATGCCATTGGGATCCTGCAGGCGGATCAGCGCGGCGACGCGGCGCTGCCGCGCCTCGGCCGTACTGCCCCACGTGACTGACGCGCCCTGCGCACCCAAGCGCTCGGCGATGACGCGCAGATCCTCTTCGCTGCGTACCTGCCACCCTGCGTAGGCGATGTCGTTGCGCGGCCCGCTCCGCAGCGCGAAGCGATGGTGATGTTCGTCCATGCGAAGGAACAGGGTCCCGTCTGGATCGGTGTCGCCGGACTCGAGCCCGAGAATCCCGGTGGCGAAGCTTTCCCAGCGGGCGAGATCGCTGACCTCCAGCCCAAGGTAACCAAGTTGTGCCACGCGTGCGAGGGTCATTTGCGTCTCCAGTTGTCAGTACGGGCCGTGCATTGCAGGTGACGAATCGTCGCTTCTTGCGGTCTTCGCGGCGAGGTAAATTCCCGGCGGGAAATGGTAACTTTTGGACAACATGAGTATTTCACGAGAACCCGTCGGCAAGCGCGCCGCGCGGCGTCCCGTGACTGCGGTTCACTACGCAGCACCTGCGGACTATGCGCTGGACGTGGAGGTCTATCCCACGGCGGAACTGCGGCGTCGCGTTGGCGATGCTGATGCGCGTGGCTTCGAGCGCATTGACTTTCACGCCCTGCTCTACGTCACCGCGGGTCGCTATGCGCACGTGGTCGACTTTGAAACACAGGTGATGGCGCCAGGTTCACTGCTGTTTCTGCAGCCGGGGCAGGTGCATCGCTTCGGTGACCTCTCGGGCTGTGATGGCTGGCTGCTGGTCTTCAGGTCTGAACTGCTGCCTTCCGGCTCGGAAGTTGGTGCCGACAAGGCCGTTGATGGCCTTGAACTGAAGCGGTTGGTCGAGGTGCAGCCCACGCACCTGCGGCTTTCGGCGCCGGCACGGCTTGCCGTTACCGAAACGTTCGAGCGCATGGCCGACGACGCCAGGCGCCCGGCCTCCAGAGCGCTGAACGCCCTGATGCGCAGCCAGATGCAGTCACTGCTGATCCGGCTGCAACTCGATGCAGCGCCCTCGACTGCCGATGAGCGCGTGCAGCCTGCGGTCCTGCAGCGCTACCAGCGATTTCGTGCAGCGGTCGAGCGCAATTTTTCCCGCTGGCATGGCATCGCGCCGTACGCGGCTCGGCTTGGCTGCTCGCAGAGGAGCCTGACCCGCGCTGCGTTCCTGGTCACCGATCGAAGCGCGAAAGCCGTGCTGACCGAGCGCCTGGTGCTCGAGGCAAAGCGCCTGTTGGCTCACACGCTGCTGCCGGTGGCCACGATCAGCGATCAGTTGGGCTTCGCCGAAGCGACCAACTTCGTGAAGTTCTTCCGCCGTGAAACGGGCCTGACCCCCGGGGCCTTCCGCGCCGAGCAGACGAGTCAGGGATCAGCGCGTTAGACGGCGCGCGTGCTGCGTTCTGGTCAGAAGCCTTGTAGCCGGCGTGAACGAATCGAGTCCTAGGCCCGGTTGTCGAAACCAGTGCCGACCTGGCTGCACCGCTATGCCAGCATCCCGATCAGCCACGGCGCCAGCAGCGGCGCGATCAGCGCGGTGGCCAGCGCCGTCAGGCCCATCGCGAGGCCGGCGAAGGCGCCGGCCTCGTCACTGACGATGAAAGCGCGCGCCACGCCCTGGCCGTGCGCCGCCAGCCCGATCGCGAAGCCGCGCACGGCGTGATTTTTCACGCGCAGCGCGTCGAAGACGAAGCGGCCGAGGGCGGCGCCGACGATGCCGGTCAGCACGACCACGACCGCGGTCAGCGACGGGATGCCGCCGATCTTCTCGCTGATGCCCATCGCCACCGGCGTGGTGACCGACTTCGGCGCCAGCGAGGCGATCGTCGCGGGCGAGGCGCCGAGCAACGAGGCGATCAGAAGCGCCGAGGCCATCGCCACCACGATGCCGACCAGCAGCCCGACGGCGAGCGCGAACCACGCGCGTTTCAGCTTCGGAACCTGTTCGTACAGCGGCACCGCCAGCGCGACGGTCGCCGGGCCGAGCAGGAAGTGGACGAACTGCGCGCCCTCGAAGTACGTCGCGTACGGCGTGCCGGTGGCGAGCAGGATCGCCACCAGCACGATGACGGCGATGGCCACCGGATTGACCAGCGGATTGAAGCGGCTCTTCTCGTACAGCGCGAAAGCAGCGATGTACGCAGCGAGCGTCAGCGTCAGCCACAGCAGCGGCGAGGCGGCCAGATAGACCCAGACGTCGGCGACCGGGTTCATGTCTGCTCGTCATCGCGCAGCAGCGCGCGCACGGTCAGCGCGGCGGCGCCCATCGCCAGGATGGTGCTGATCACCACGGCAATCACGATCGCCACGCCTTCGCCGGCCAGCCGCGCACCGTGCACCATCACGCCGACGCCGGCCGGCACGAACAGCAGCGACAGGTGAGTGAGCAGCGTCGACGAGGTCGGCTTCAGCCGCGCCAGCAGGTCGCGCCGCAGGGCAATGGCAATCAGCAGCAGCGTCATGCCGAGCACCGGGCCGGGGATCGGCAGCGCCAGCGCGTAGCTTGCAGCTTCACCGACCAGCTGGAAGACGAGCAGCGTCGCCAGCGCGTGCAGGATCGCCATCGCGATCGGCTACTGCACCCGACCGTTCAGACGTGCGTCGAGCCACTCGATCCAGTGCTCGACCTTGCGCTCGGTGCCGCTTTGCAGATGCGTGATGCAGCCGATGTTGGCCGACAGGATCACGTCCGGCCCTGGCGCCTGCAAATGCTCGAGGCGGCGATCGCGCAGCTGATAAGCCAGCCTGGGCTGCAGCACCGAATAGGTGCCGGCCGAGCCGCAGCAGAAATGCGGTTCGTCCGCCGGCAGCACCTCGGCGCCGAGCGCGGCGAGCAGCTGCTCGACGTCGCCGACGATCTTCTGGCCGTGCTGCAGCGTGCACGGCGAATGAAAGACGACGCGCGTGCCGTTGGCCGCGGGCCTCAGCCTGGCCTTGAGTTCCTGCTGCAGCGCCGGCAGCACTTCGGCGACGTCCTTGGTGATGTCGCTCACTTTCTGCGCGCGGTCGGCATAGGCCGGGTCGTGCCGCAGCATGTGGCCGTATTCCTTGACCTGCGCGCCGCAGCCGCTGGCGTTCATCACGATCGCCTCGGCGCCGGCGTCGACGTACGGCCACCAGGCGTCGATGTTGGCGCGCGCATCGCGCAACCCGCCGTCGTGATCGCCAAGGTGATAACGGATCGCGCCGCAACAGCCCGCGGCGGGCGGCATGACCAGTTCGATGCCCAGCGCGTCGAACACGCGTGCGGTGGCGGCATTGATGTTGGGCAGCATCGCCGGCTGCACACAGCCGGCGAGCAGCAGCATCTTGCGTGCGTGGGATCGTCGTGGCGTTTCGCCGGCAGCCTGCCCTGCCGGCACCTTGCTTTTCAGCGACCCGGGCAGCAGCGGTCGCATCAGCTGGCCCAGCTTCATCGCCGGTGCGAACGCCGGGCTGGTCAGTCCGGCCTTCAGCGCCGTGCGCACGACGCGCGCGGGCAGCGGGCGCGGGACCTGCTCTTCGACCACCTTGCGCCCGATATCGACCAGGCGTCCGTACAGCACGCCAGACGGGCAGGTTGTCTCGCAGTTGCGGCAGGTCAGGCAGCGGTCGAGATGCAGTTGGGTCTTGCCGGTCGGCCGCGCGCCTTCAAGCACCTGCTTGATCAGGTAGATGCGGCCGCGCGGGCTGTCGAGTTCGTCGCCGAGCAGCTGATAGGT
>JBFGOX010000284.1:0-4552 GCA_041565015.1 Burkholderiaceae bacterium | reverse complement strand
GGCGAAGGCGGTTCGGCCCAGCTTGGCACGATCCAAAGCCCCTCGCCGATCCGCGTCGGCGGAAACTGCGCCTGGGTCAGACGTACCCAGTCGGCATCTTCGACAAGCCGCTGCGCCGCGATTGCCGGCGGCGCAATGCCGAGCGCGCCCGCCGCCGCCGCGATCAGCTGCGACGGATCAACGTCGGCCGGCAGCAGCACGAGCAGGCGATTGCGACGCCAGACCGGACGCGCAGGCTGCTCGCCCGGTTCGCCGTACAGCGGCTGCTCGTCGTCGGTCTCGGCCTGCGCATCCTCGATCGACGCGGATAGCGCTCCCACGTCGAGCAGCGTGTCCGACAGCGCATCCGCGCAGTCGGCGTTGGCCAGCACCGTGATTTCGCGCAGCATCGGAGGCGCCTAGCGCAAAGGCAGCGCCGGCGTCACGCGCAAGAGGCGACGGCAGTGCGCAGATCCGGCAGGCAATGGCGCGCCCGGTCAGCCCGGTTTCGGAAGGCGGGCGGCGAGGCGCTTCTCCAGATAGTGAATGCTGGGGCCGCCCTGAACGAACTTCTCGTCGACCATCAATTCGCGATGCAGCGGAATGTTCGTCTGTATGCCTTCGACCACCATTTCGGACAGCGCCACCGACATGCGCGCCAACGCCTGCGCGCGCGTGTCGCCGTAGCAGATCAGCTTGCCGATCATCGAATCGTAATTCGGCGGCACGAAGTAACCGCTGTAGGCATGCGAGTCGACCCTTACCCCCGGGCCGCCCGGCGCGTGCCAAGCCGTGATGCGTCCGGGGCTCGGCGTGAACTTGTACGGATCTTCGGCATTGATCCGGCATTCGATCGCCGCACCGCGCAGCACGATGTCGCGCTGGCGGAAGGGCAGCTTCTCGCCGGCGGCGACGCGAATCTGCTGCTGCACCAGGTCGATCCCGGTCACCATCTCCGTCACCGGGTGTTCGACCTGCAGCCGCGTGTTCATCTCGATGAAGAAGAACTCGCCGTTCTCGTAAAGAAACTCGAACGTGCCGGCGCCCCGGTAGCCGATGCGGCGGCAGGCATCGGCGCAGCGATCGCCGATTCGCTCGATGAGCTTGCGCGGGACCCCCGGGGCAGGCGCCTCCTCGATGATCTTCTGATGCCGCCGCTGCATCGAGCAGTCGCGCTCGCTCAGCCACACCGCATTCCGATACTGGTCGGCCAGAACCTGAATCTCGATGTGGCGCGGGTTCTCGAGGAATTTCTCCATGTAGACGGCCGGATTGCCGAACGCCGCCTGCGCTTCCTGGCGGGTCAGGCTCACGGCGCTGACGAGCGCTGCCTCGGTGTTGACCACCCGCATGCCGCGGCCACCGCCGCCGCCTGCCGCCTTGATGATCACGGGGTAGCCGATTGCACGGGCCATGCGGACGATTTCGCGCGCATCGTCGGGCAGCGCGCCTGCCGATCCCGGAACCGTCGGCACGCCGGCGTCGATCATCGCCTGCTTGGCCGATACCTTGTCGCCCATCAGCCGGATCGACTCCGGTCGCGGGCCGATGAACACGAAGCCGCTCTTCTCGACCCGCTCGGCGAAATCGGCGTTCTCGGAAAGAAAGCCGTAGCCGGGGTGAATCGCTTCGGCGTCAGTTACCTCGGCCGCGCTGATGATGGCCGGGATGTTCAGATAGCTGTCCTTTGACGGCGGCGGTCCGATGCACACCGACTCGTCGGCCAGCTTGACGTACTTCGCATCGGTGTCGGCCTGCGAATGCACGACGACCGTCGTGATGCCCATCTCGCGGCAGGCGCGCTGGATGCGCAGCGCGATCTCGCCGCGGTTTGCGATCAGGATCTTTCCGAACATTCTGCGGCCGTATCGAGTCGGTTATCGAAGGCGGCTGACGCGCCGCCCGTCATGCGCTATCCGATCACGAACAGCGGCTGCCCGTATTCGACCGGCTGGCCGTTCTCGACCAGGACTTCCTTGATCTCTCCGGCGAGTTCGGCCTCAATTTCATTCAACAGTTTCATCGCCTCGATGATGCACAGCGTGTCGCCGGGCTTCACCGTCTGACCGATTTCGACGAAGGGTTTGCCGCCGGGGCTGGCCGAACGGTAAAAAGTCCCGACCATCGGCGACTTGACGTATTGCCCCTTCATGGGCTCGGCTGCTGTCGCCTCCATCGGTACCGCAGTCGACTGCGGTGCGGCCGGTACCGGCGCGGTGCCGGCCATGACCGTCTGCACTGGCAGCGGTCCCGCCGCATGCGCGGCGAGGGCAGGTGCGTGCTTGACGATCCTGACCTTGTCCTGCCCTTCGGTGACCTCGATCTCGGCAATACCCGATTCGGCCACCAGGTCGATCAGCGTCTTGAGCTTGCGTAGATCCATGGATCCTCCAGCGCCGCCGCCTGCCGCTCAGGACGTTGCCTTGTCGAGTGCGTACTGCAGCGCGCAGCGATAGCCCGCCGGACCCAGGCCGGCCACCACGCCGACCGCGAGGTCGGCCAGATACGAGTGGTGACGGAACGCTTCGCGCCGGTGAACATTCGACAGGTGCACTTCGATGAACGGGATCGCCACACCCGCGAGTGCATCGCGTAGCGCAATGCTGGTGTGCGTCAGCGCCCCTGCGTTGATGACGATGAAATCGACGCCCTCAGTGCGGGCGGCGTGAATGCGGTCAACGAGCGCACCTTCGTGGTTGCTTTGGAAGAACGAAACAACCGCCTGATGCCGGCCTGCCAAGGTCGACAGGTCCCGCTCGATGTCGGCCAGCGTGGTCTGCCCGTAGATATCCGGCTCGCGGGTACCCAGCAGGTTCAGGTTCGGGCCATTCAATACCAGGATATGCCGGGCCATCATCGAGCCGCAGTTAGATGAAAAAAAGCGGCATTCGGCAAAAATGAGGCCAGATTGTGTTCTTTCCTCGCGGCACTGTCAAAAAGTCGGCTGCTTAGGCGCGGCCGAGTGTCTCATCGAGCCACCGCCGCAGCTGATCCGGCTTGACTTGCCCCACATGTCGTTTGCGAACGCGCCCGTCGGCGCCGATCAGCACCGTGTAGGGCAGCACGCCCGAGGCATTGCCCAGCGCGCGGTAGAGGTCGCTGCCGCCGGCGCCGGCAACCAGCAGTGGCAGCGTCAGCCGATGCTTGTCGCGAAAGGCGGCGATCTTCGCGGCGCTGTCGATGCCTATGCCGACGATCTCCACGCCTAGGCTGAGGTATTGGTCCCGCACCTGCTGCAGATCCGGCATTTCCTCGACGCACGGCGGACACCAGGTGGCCCAGAAATTCACCACCAGCGGCCGGCCGCGCCAGTTCGCGAGTGGCTGCACAGCGCCATCCGGATCAGGAAAGCTGGCTGCGAACAGGACTGCCGTAGCCTCGGAGCCGACCTCCTCCGGTTCGGTTCGCCACCAGTTCAGCGTCAGACCGAGCGCCGCGGCCAGGATGCCGGTCGCAGCGACGATCATGCCGCCCCGTCGGTTCATGCCGCGGCGTCGGGCGGTGGAGCGAGCAGCGATCGCAGCGCAGCCAGGCTGGCGCGACCGGTTCGCTCGATGGGTGACAGCGTCGGATCGGCCGAACGGAAGCGCGATGCGACCCGCACGGCATCGGTTGGCAGCACGGTGAGCATCGCCGCCAGTCCGCGGCTTTGGTCCCGCAGCATCCGGCGCGGCACCTGCAGATAAACGCATTCGAGGGCGCCGGTCGGCTCGCGTGCCTCCTGCACGGTGAAGCGGATCCCGTCGTTCATCAGAAAGATCTCGACGTCCTTGGCGCTGTCGGTAAACAGGTGCAGATGCAGTTCGGAGTGTTCGGTCGCGGTGCGATTGAGCACGGCGCCGACCAGGTGCGGATTGAACGGTGCCAGATACTCCATCAATGCCAGCGCGACGGTGCGTAGTTCGGCGAGCAGCGCGACATGTCGTTCGCCGCCGAAGGTACGCAGGTACCGGCGCAGCTCGGATTCGACCAGTTCGTTTTCCGGCAGGGCGCTGCGGGGGCTGCCCGACTCGCCAAGCACGAGGGCGACCGCCTTGCGCTTGGCGGTCGCGTAATCGCAGCCATCTTCGGCGATCAGTCGTGCAGCCGTCGCCGCCAGTTCGATGGTCAACTGGTCGCGGCTTCCCATCGCTGTGCTGGACCAGATCATGGGCCAAGTCTAAACAACGCCGCCGCTTAAACTAGCGAACTTCTGGCCCGCTGGAACGCGTCTTGCATCTTCATATCCTGGGCATCTGCGGCACCTTCATGGGCGGCGTAGCGCAGCTGGCGCTGGCCGCCGGACACCGCGTCACCGGCTGCGACAGCGGCGTGTACCCGCCGATGAGCGACCTGCTGCGCTCGGCCGGCGTCGACGTCATCGACGGCTACGGCGCCGAACAGATGAAGCTGGCGCCGGACCTCTTCGTCATCGGCAACGTGGTTTCGCGCGGCAACCCGCTGATGGAAGCGATCCTCGAGGCCGGCGCGCCTTTTGTGTCCGGACCGCAGTGGATCGGCGAGAACCTGCTGCGCGGGCGCTGGGTACTGGCCGTGGCGGGCACGCACGGGAAGACGACCGTCTCGGCAATGC
>JBFGOX010000283.1:0-4555 GCA_041565015.1 Burkholderiaceae bacterium | reverse complement strand
TCGACGATGGCCGTCCGCGCCGCGTGCTCGCCGCGGCGATCGACCAGAGCGCCTCGCGCCGGGCGTTCGAGCAGTTGCGCGAGGTGCACGAGCGACTGCGGCTGGCGGCGGAAACCAGCGGCATCGGCAGCTGGGAACGCCGGGTCGATAGCGGCGACGGCCACTGGGATCAGGCGCTGTTCAGGATGTTCGGCCTGCCGCCGGCCGACAGCGCGCCGAGCCGCGAGACGATGCTGCAGCGGGTCCACCCGGACGACCGAGCGGGCGTCAGCGCGGCCTGGAACGAGATCATCAGCAGCGACCGCACCGTCGAGTACGCCTACCGGATCGTGCACCCTGACGGCAGCGTGGTGCACGTCATCACGCGCGGCCGGGCGCTGAAGACCGCCGCTGACGAACCGCGCCGCGCCATCGGCGCCACGATCGATGTGACGAGTGCGCGCAGGGCCGAACGCGAGCGCGCCGACCTGCTGGCCCGCTTGCAGCTGGTGACGGCGACGGCCGGCGTCGGCGTGTGGGAGCGCGAGCTGGCCACCGGCGTCGAGTCGTGGGATGCGCGGATGCGGGCCATGCACGGTGTCGACGATGCGTTTGAACCCTGCCGCGAGCGCTGGCTAAATCTTGTCGTTCCCGAGTTGCGGACCACCGCTGCCGCCACGGAGGCGAAGTTCGCCGACGGCCGACCCGGTGCGTACGACTGCCGGATCGTGCGGCCGGACGGCGGCGAGCGCACCGTCGCGCGCAACGCAGTACTGGTGCGCGACGAGACCGGAAAGCCGTCTCGCCTGCTGGGCACGGCCATCGACGTCACCGACGTTCGCCGCGCGCAGCGCGAGCGTGACGAACTGTACGAGCGGATCGAGCTGGTCGCCGAGACGGTCGGGCTCGGCGTCTGGGACTGGGACCTGCTGGCCGAGAACAGCGTCTGGAACGACCAGATGTATCAGTTGTTCGGCCGCACGCGGGCGCAGTTCGCGCCGTTGATCTGGCTCGACGTCGTCCATCCCGACGACGCTCCGCGGGCAAAGGCCGAGCTGCAGGCTGCGCTGGCCTCGGGTTCGACCTTCGACATCGAATTTCGGGTCGTCTGGCCCGACGAGTCGGTGCACTGGATCGCCTCGCGCGGCCGGGTCGAGCGCGACGTCGTCGGCAACGCCGTTCGCATGCTCGGCGTGAACTGGGATGTCACGCAGCGACACCATGCCGAGGAAAAGCTGCGCGACGTGGTGCAGCGCCTGAGCTTGACCACGGCCTCGACCGGCATCGGCCTGTGGACGGTCGACCTGCGCAACGGGCAGATCGAGTGGGACCCGCAGATGCGGCGGTTGTACGGCTGCGCCGACGAGCCGTCGGCCAACCTGGCGCACGTGTGGATAGAAAAGACCGATCCGAGCGAGCGGCAGACGGTGCTGGCGGCAGCGATGAACGCCGTGCAGCGCGGCGAGCCGCTGGACATCGACATTCGCATCGTGCGCGGCGACGGCGAGGTGCGCACGATCGCGCACCGGGCGCAGATCGAACGCGACGCGAACGGCATGCCGATCCGCCAGCTCGGCGTGTGCTGGGACATCACCGAGCGACAGCACGCCGAGCAGGCGCTGCGCGAGAAGGAGGCGGCCGAGCGGGCGTCGAAGGCAAAGAGCGAATTCCTCTCCCGCGTCAGCCATGAGCTGCGCACGCCGCTGAACGCGATCCTCGGCTTCGCGCAGATCCTGGAGATCGATCGCGGCGCGCCGCTGACCGCGATGCAGCAGGAACGCGTGCAGCACATCATGTCGGCGGGCCGGCACCTGCTGTCGCTGATCAACGACGTGCTCGACCTGTCGCGCATCGAGGCCGGCGCAGACAAGCTGAACATGCGCCCCACCGACCTGATGGGCGTGATCGACGCCTCTGTGGCGCTGGTTGCGCAGCAGGCCGCCGCGCAAGGGATCGAACTGCTGCCGCCGAGCCTGCAGACGGCGCTGCCGAAGGTCTGGGTCGACGGCACGCGGCTGCAGCAGGTGCTGCTGAACCTGCTGTCGAACGCGATCAAGTACAACCGTGCCGGCGGGCGGGTCGAGATTGCTGTCGAGCAGCCGCAGGCCGGCCATGTGGCGGTCCGCGTCACCGACACCGGCGCCGGCATGAACGCGGCGCAGATTGCGCAACTGTTCCAGCCGTTCAACCGGCTCGGGCGGGAAACGCAGTCGATCCCCGGCGCCGGCATCGGCCTGACGATCACGCAGCGGCTGATCGAACAGATGGGCGGCACGCTGTCGGTGCACAGCGAGCCGGATATCGGCAGCGAATTCGCCGTCGTGCTTCGCGTTGCCGCCGGCGCCGGCGCGGCACCGTCGTCGAGCGGCACGGCGGAAGCCGCCGGCAGCGTGGCACCGCGGCCGGACATTCGCGGACGCGTGCTGTACGTCGAGGACATCGCCTCGAACCGGGCGCTGGTCGAAGCGCTGATGGCCATGCGGCCGGGCGTGCAACTGCTGTTGGCCGAAGACGGCGCCGCCGCGCTGACGATGGCTGCACGCGAACGTCCCGATCTGGCGCTGATTGACATCAACCTGCCTGACATGACGGGCACTGACGTGCTGCAGCGGTTGCGCGCGCTCCCGCACATGCGCGATCTGCCGTGCGTCGCGGTCTCGGCTAACGCATTGACGCAGGAAATCGAGCAGGCGATCGCCGCCGGCTTCAATGACTACTGGACCAAGCCGCTGCAGGCGGCGCGCTTCCTGCGCGGCATCGATCATCTGCTCGAGGGCCAAGGCGCCGCCGACGGCGGCTGATGCCGCTTTTCCGGCCGACGATATCGGGCTCGCTTTTCCGAGGCTGGCCCTTTCGGGGGGTGTCGCTTACCCTGCAAGGGGCACAACCCATGAGCAACCCTACGGACCGCCAAGCGCCGGCCAAGCTCTGCGACTGTCGCATCCTGGTCGTCGACGACGATGAACTGTCGGCTTCGGTGCAGTCGCAACTGCTGCAACTGCTGGGCTGCGACGCGAGCACCGAAAGCGACGGCGACCGCGCCGTTGCGCGCGCCGCGTCCGAGCCGTTCGACCTGATGCTCGTCGACCTGTCGATGCCGGGCCTGAACGGCTTCGAGGTGCTGCATCGCCTGCGCGCACTGGAGGCAGAACAGGGGCGCCCGCCGATGCCGTTGATCGCCGTGACCGGATTCGTGTCGCCGGAAGACCGCCAGCGCTGCCTGGCCGCCGGCTTTGTCGAGCACCTGAGCAAGCCCGTGATCCTGTCGAAGCTGCAGGCAGCTATCGATAGCGCACTCGGCACGCCGGCGGCCGGTCAGGCGCCGCCGACCGATGCCACCGGCAGCGACGTCGAGCGCCTGCGCGCCACGGCGCAGCGGCTCGGCCAGATGTCCCCGACCCAGGAGCGCTTTGCGCCGACGGTGACAGAGGCGTTCGCGTTGCGCTCGGCGCAGCTGATCGAGTTGCTGCACCGGGCCATCGAAGAAGGCAATCGCGTCGAGGCCGTCCGGCACGCGCAGGCGCTCGATGCCAACGCGCAGTTTCTCGGCGCCAACCGGCTTGCCGCCGGCGCCGCGGATATCGCCCGCTGCTGCGAAGCGAACGATTGGCCGCAGGCGCGGCAGATCCTGCGCGACTTCGAACAGCAGCAACAGGCGGTGCTGTCGGTGCTGTTCGAAGTCGACCGCTGATCGGCCCGCCGCTGCGTTGACGGCGATTACCGCTCGTCGCGCCGCGACCGGCGATAAGATCAGCGCCGCCGCGAGGAGGCGGGGCATTCCTCCCTACAAGCAATGAACAAGATGGACAGTCAGCCGGTCACCGTGCAGCGGGCGGACTATCGCCCGCCGGCGTTTCTCGTCGACCGGGTGGCGCTGCAGTTCGATCTCGATCCCGCGGCGACGGATGTGTCTGCCTCGCTGCACCTGCGACGCAACGGCGCCAGTGGCGAACCGCTGGTGCTCGACGGCGACGGGCTCGAACTGATCGCGCTCGAACTCGACGGAGGCCGCCTCGCCGCCGACCGCTTCGAAGTGTCCGACCACGCGCTGGTGCTGCACGATGTGCCGGAGCGCTTCGAACTGACGATCGACACCCGCATCCGGCCGCAGGCGAACAGCGCACTGATGGGCCTGTTCGCGTCCAACGGCAGCCTGTTCACGCAAAACGAGGCGGAAGGCTTCCGTCGCATTACGTACTTCCCTGACCGGCCGGACGTGCTGGCCACTTACGACGTCACGCTGCGCGCCGAGCGCAAGCGGTTTCCGGTGCTGCTTGCCAACGGCAACCTGGTCGAGGAAGGCCGTCTGCCCGGCGGCCGCCATTTCGCCCGCTGGTCCGACCCGTTTCCGAAGCCGTCGTATCTGTTCGCACTGGTCGCCGGGCGCTTCGAATGCGAGCAGGCGACGGTGCGCACGCGCAGCGGCCGCGAGGTGCTGCTGCAGGTCTGGGTAGAGCAGGGGTGCCGGGCGCGCGCGACCTTCGCGCTGGACAGCCTGAAGCGGGCGATCGCCTGGGACGAGCATCGCTAAGGGCGCGAACTCGACCTGGACCGCTACATGATCGTGGCGTCCAAC
>JBFGOX010000282.1:0-4595 GCA_041565015.1 Burkholderiaceae bacterium | reverse complement strand
TGCCACCGACGTTTGTCTGCGCTTCCAGAATCAGAACCAATGTTCGACGACGGGAGACAGTGCGCGCGGTGCCGCACATCTGCGACGCTCGGCGGTCATCCTGCTCAGCGGCTCGAATTCGCCTCTGGTCATCATTCCGGCGGCGTTCAATGCCGGCGGATTCGTCAGCATCCCGGTTGCCAATTGCCCGCTCGATTCGCCGGTGATTCCGGTGAACGTGCCGTTCCAGCTCGATGATGGATTCGGCAACGCGACGGCGGCCAGTACGGCCGTCGCGGTAAGTACCGAGTCAGACCTGATCACAGCGGCGGTCGATCCTTCTGCGGTGCCGAATCTCGTCCTCGGGCTCAACCCGGCACGCGATTCGCTCAACGCGCCGAAAGCGTCGACCAGTCTGTCCGACGCAACGCTGATCGGAACAATTCACCGGCTGAAGCTGACTCCCGTCGCGAGCACGTCGGGCACGGGCAACTGTGCTGCCGGCACGAGCGGCGTGGTCGTGAAGGTCACGTCGCCGAGCGGGGTTGCCGTGAACGCGGGCATCCTCTTCGAAGGGGAAGATCGTTCGGCCGCACGCTCGGTACTGACGGTTCGGGTCCAGTAATCGCAGCTGTGTCCGGCGGCCCGGGGGCCGGCCAGCGCCGGGTTTTTCTGATCGGCATGATGGGCGCCGGCAAGTCGACCGTCGGTCGACTGCTGGCGCGTCGCAGTGGACTTGAATTCATCGACTGCGATCGAGAACTGGAAGCGCGCAGCGGCGTGACGATCGCCACGATCTTCGAACTCGAGGGCGAGGCCGGATTCCGCCGCCGCGAGGCGGCGCTGATCGATGAACTGACGCAGCGACCGCGCACGTTGCTGGCCACCGGTGGTGGCGCGATCCTCGACGAAGAGAACCGCAGGCACCTGCGCGAGCGCGGCCTCGTTATCTATCTGCGCGCATCAACCGACGAAATCCTGCGCCGCACGCAGAAGGACCGGGCCCGGCCGCTGCTGCAGACAGCAGACCGCCGCGCCCGCATCGCGCAATTGCTTGCCGAGCGCGAGCCACTGTATGAAAGAACCGCGCACGTGATCGTGCAGTCAAACGCCGGCAATCCGAACCGGCTGGTGGCAAAGCTGCAGGAAAACGACCAGGTCGCGGCAGCGCTGCGCGAAGGCTGAAGCGAACCGTCACGTTCGACTGCTTAGAATCGCGCCATGCGGCGACTGTCGGTCGACCTTGCCGGGCGACCATACGAAATTCACATCGGGTCACGATTGCTCGAGCGGCTGGACGATTTCGTCGGCCCGCTGAAGCCGTCGCGTCTGCTGATCGTCACCGACGCGCAAGTTCGTGGCCTGTACGGCGAGGCCGTGCAAGCGCAGTTGCAGTCACTGGCGCCGACGGGCGTTGTCGAATTGGCGGGCGGCGAAACCGGCAAGGACATGCGCGCCGTGGAGGCGGTGATCGATGCCCTGCTCGCGGACGGCGCCGATCGGAAAAGCATCGTGATTGCCCTTGGCGGCGGCGTGGTCGGCGACATCGCCGGCTTTGCCGCGGCGATCTACATGCGTGGCGTCCGTTTTGTTCAGGTGCCGACAACGCTGCTGGCGCAGGTCGATTCATCGGTCGGCGGGAAGACGGGCGTCAATCATCCGCGCGGCAAGAACCTGATCGGTGCGTTTCATCAGCCCGAAGTCGTCGTTGCCGACACCGATGCGCTGCGCACGCTGCCGGCGCGTGAACTCTCAGCCGGATTGGCCGAGGTGCTCAAGCACGGTCTGCTTGCCGATGCCGATTACTTCATTCGTGTCACGCGCGACCTGCCGCGCCTGCTCGCCTGCGATGAGCAGGCGCTGACCGATGCGATCGCCCGTTCCTGCGAGATCAAGGCGGCGATCGTCGCGCGCGACGAAAAGGAGTCAGGTGAGCGGGCACTGCTGAACCTTGGCCACACGTTCGGCCACGCCATCGAGGCGTTGACCGGCTACGGCCGCTGGCTCCATGGCGAGGCGGTCGGCTGCGGCATGTGTCTGGCTGCCGAGTTGTCCTTTCGGTTGGGATTGATCTCGCGCGCCGATGTTGAAACGATCGTGCGCTCGATTGCTGCCGCGCGGCTGCCGACGCGAATCGAAGGGCTCGACTGCCTGGCAGCGATCGAGTCGATGCGCGGCGACAAGAAATCGGAGGCCGGCGAGATCCGTTTCATCTTGCTCGAGCGAATCGGCCACGCGATTCAGCGACCCGTGCCACGGGCAGTGCTCGAGGAAACGCTGATCGCCGGTGGCTACCAGTGAGCCGGTTCGAATCCGGGCTCGCGCCATTTGCAGCCCATGCGGCGGCAAGCCGCGGCCGCGTGCACGTCGAGCCCAAGGCGGCGACGCGCAGCGATTTCCAGCGCGACCGCGACCGCATCGTGCACAGCACGGCCTTCCGGCGCCTTGAGTACAAAACGCAGGTATTCGTCAATCACGAGGGCGATCTGTTCCGCACCCGCCTGACGCACTCGCTCGAGGTGGCGCAGATTGCCCGCTCGTTGGCGCGCGCCTTAAGCGTCAACGAGGATCTGGCCGAAGCGATCGCGCTGGCGCACGATCTCGGCCACACGCCGTTCGGCCACGCCGGGCAGGACGCGCTGAACGACTGCATGCGGCCTTACGGGGGGTTTGAGCACAACCTGCAATCGCTGCGTGTGGTCGACGAACTCGAGGAGCGCTATGGTGCCTTCGATGGGTTGAACCTGTGCTTCGAGACGCGCGAGGGCATCCTGAAACATTGCTCGATCGACAACGCGCGCAGGCTCGGTGAACTCGGCGAGCGCTTCGTACGGAGACGCCAGCCGTCGATCGAAGCGCAGATCGGCAATCTGGCCGACGAGATCGCCTATAACAACCACGACATCGACGACGGCCTGCGCTCGGGCCTGCTGACGCTCGGGCAACTCGATCAGGTGCCGTTGTTTGCGCGCCATGCGCAGGCCGTGTGGCAAGCGTATCCACAGATTGGCGAGCGGCGGATGATTCACGAGACGGTGCGAAGGATGATCAACACGCTCGTCGTCGATCTGATCGCCGAATCACAGCAGCGCATCGCCGATGCGGCACCGGCGACGATCGACGATGTCCGGGCAGCGCCGGCGCTGATTGCGTTTTCGGACCCCTTGCGTGCAGAGGCCGATGTGCTGAAGCTTTTCCTGCGCGAACATCTGTACCGGCACTACCAGGTGATGCGGATGACGGCGAAGGCGCGACGCGTCGTGCGGGAGCTTTTCGCCGCGTTCCTGGAAGAGCCGAGGCTGCTGCCGCCCGATCACTTTGCGCGCGCCGAGAACGATCCCCCGCGCACGATCGCCGACTACGTAGCAGGAATGACTGATCGCTATGCCATGAAGGAGCACCGCCGCCTGTTCGGGGTGGGGGAAATCTGACCCGCGCAGGCGGTTTTCTGCCGGCGCGCAAGCGCCTAGACTTGCCGGCAAAGCGTGAGGCAATAGGCGGGGCGGCAATGATCAGAGCGCAGCGTCGACGGTTGCTCGGTTGCGCGTGTTGCGCCGCTGGCGGCTTGGTGCTGCCGGCGTTGGCGCGGGCGGCGAATGCACCGGCCACCGCCCAGGCGGCGCCGAGCTGGCAGGCGCGGCTGCTGCGTGGGGCGCGCACGCTGTGGCTTGCCCGTGGCGATGCCGAAATCCGCACCACCTATTGGACGCCCGAGGACGGGTACGACGGCGAGGCCTACAAGGAAATCTGCTGGCTGATGCGCGATGTGCAGGCCAACAAGAGTTTCCCGATGTCGCCGCGGCTGCTGGACGTGCTGTGCGGACTGCAAAACTGGCTTGGCCATAACGGGGTGAGTGGGCCGATACACGTCAACTCGGGCTATCGCACCTTCGCAACCAATCAACGGACCGAGGGTTCGGCACTGAACTCGCGGCACCTCATCGGTCGGGCCGCCGATATCAAGGTCTCCGGCGTCAGGTTGTCCCGGCTCGCGGGCATGGCCAGCGTGTTTGGCCAGGGCGGCGTCGGAATGTATCTGAACAAGGGCTTCGTGCACGTCGATACCGGCGAAGAGCGGATCTGGATCAGGTGAGAAGATCGGGGTCAGACTCCGATTTCTTGCCTCGTCCTCTCTCGCCGACACATGTCGCGCTTGCCACGCCTGACGGTCCCAGGGCTGCCGCACCACTTGATTCAGCGAGGCAACAATCGTCAGTCGATCTTCATCAACGAGATCGACTGCGCGCAATTTCTGGCCGAGCTCGAAAACTTGGCGCCGCGACATGGGCTTGCTGTCCACGCCTACGTGCTGATGCCGAACCATGTCCATTTGCTCGCTTCGCCAGCCGAACGGGATACCTTGGGACGGCTGATGCAGGCGCTGGGTCGCCGCTACGTGCGGCGCTTCAACGACCGGCACCGGCGTACCGGGACGTTATGGGAGGGGCGCTACCGGTCGACCGTGGTCGAAACCGACCGCTACCTGCTGGCCTGTTACCGCTACATCGAGGCAAACCCGGTACGTGCCGGCATGGTGGTTTCCGCGACTGATTATCCGTGGTCGAGTCACCGGCACAACGGGCTTGGCGAGCCCGATGCGCTGGTGTCCGCGCACC
>JBFGOX010000281.1:0-4603 GCA_041565015.1 Burkholderiaceae bacterium | reverse complement strand
GCCGAGGTCCTGGCCGTTGCGGAAGATGTGCACCTTCTTCTCCAGCACGTCGGCCATGGCGTCGCGGACCGCGTAAGGGCTCTCGGCTCCGTCCCGGGCGTGGACCAGGCGGTCGATGCGCTCGCGCTGCACGAACTCGCGTACCAGACCGGTGGGGATGCTGACGTCGTTCTCCGGGCGGTCGCAGAAGTCGGCGATGAACTCGCCGACGATCATGCCGGCGACCACGGTCTCGGCCACCGAGTTGCCGCCCAGCCGGTTGAAGCCGTGCATGTCCCAGCAGGCCGCCTCGCCGGCGGCGAACAGGCCCTTGAGCGTCGGGCTTTCGCCGGTGGGAAGCGTGCGCACGCCGCCCATCGTGTAGTGCTGCGCCGGCCGCACCGGGATCATGTCCTTGGTCGGGTCGACGCCGAGGAAATAATGGCAGATGTCGAAGACCTCGCGCAGGTTGTGCTTGATGTGGTGCTCGCCGAGCAGCGTGATGTCGAGCCACACGTGCTCGCCGAAGCGCGATTTCACCCCATTGCCCTTGCCGATGTGCTCTTCCATGCGCCGGCTGACGACGTCGCGGCTGGCGAGTTCCTTCTTCTCCGGCTCGTAGTCGGGCATGAAGCGGTGGCCGTTGACGTCCTTCAGCAGCCCGCCGTCGCCGCGGCAGCCTTCGGTGACCAGGATGCCGGCCGGGAAGATGCCGGTCGGATGGAACTGCACCGCCTCCATGTTGCCGAGTGCGGCCGCCCCGGTCTCCAGCGCCAGCGCATGGCCGATGCCTTCGCAGATCACCGCATTGGTCGTGACGCGATACAGCCGCCCGGCGCCGCCGGTTGCGATCGCGGTGGCATTGGCGACGTAGGCGGTCAGTTCACCGGTAATCAGATTGCGCACCACCGCCCCGTAGCAGCGGCGGCCGTCGTGGATCAGCGCCAGCGCCTCGACGCGCTCGTGTACGGCAATCCCATCGCCGATCGCGCGGTCGCCGACCGCCTGCAGCATCGCGTGGCCGGTGCCGTCGGACACGTAGCAGGTACGCCACTTCTTGGTGCCGCCGAAATCGCGCTGCGCGACCAGGCCGTGCGCCTCGTCGCGCTCGGTGATCGTCACCTTCTGGCCGTTGATGATCACCGTCCGGTCGCCGCGGCGCACGCGGCTCCACGGCACGCCCCAGGCCGCCAGTTCGCGCACCGCCTTCGGCGCCGTGTTGACGAACATGCGTACGACCTGCTGGTCGGCGCCCCAGTCGGAGCCGCGCACGGTGTCCTCGAAGTGCACGTCCTCGTTGTCGCCCTGCCCCTTGATCACGTTGCCGAGGCTCGCCTGCATGCCGCCCTGCGCGGCCTTGCTGTGCGAGCGCTTGGCCGGCACCAGCGACAGCACCAGCGCATCGTGGCCGCGCCGCTTGGCGGCGATCGCCAGCCGCAGTCCGGCCAGCCCGCCGCCGATCACCAGCACATCGGTGTAGACGATCTTCATTTTGTCGGGCTCCCCGCTGGCGCCATCCAAGTGGGCACGTACGGCTCACCGACACGGTCGCGATGCTCGTAACCGATCTTCATGTAGGCGGCCAGGGTCGCCAGCCCCAGCACGACGAAGAACACCGTCAGGCCCCATTTGAGCCGCTGCAGATTGCGGCGCGAGGCGGCGGGATCGGCACCTTCGAACCAGCCCCATTTGACGGCGACGCGATACAGGCCGACGCCGCCGTGGATCTCGACCGCGAACAGCAGGACCAGGTACAGCGGCCACCAGCGGCCGCTCCAGACGCGGTCGGCCGACTCGAACGGGCCGATCAGACCCGGGTGCATCAGCATCTGGTACAGGTGGATCGAGGCGAGGAAGAACAGCGCGAAACCGGTCATCACCTGCCACCACCACAGCGTCGTGTCGCCGTGCGCCAGCAGTGCCCGGTGGCCAGCCATCGTGCGCCACTGGCGGAAGTTGGCCGGGAACTTCCGCATCGCCAGGAATGCGTGCAGAACGATCAGCGCAAAGACGCCGAAGACGATCACCGAGACGATGCCCGGGTATGACCGGCCGAAGATGAAATAGCCCTCGAACATCTTCGTGATCGTCCACATGAAATCCTTGCCGATCAGGATCGACGAGACGAAGAACATGTGACCCCACATGAACAGCGCCAGCACCAGCCCGCTGGCGCTTTGCGCCATGTCCATGCGGGCGGGCCAACGGCTCTTGCGCGGCTTGTCGCCGAGGTCGAGCCCCGCAATGACGTCGGTGTGGGTATTCATCTGGAACCTCCGCGCAAACCACCTACGGGCGCATCGAGCAACAGGCGCAAATTTCCGCTGAGTGGATTCGCCCGGCATGACCTAGATCAACCGTTCTCGCATCGACCAGAGGCAGCGTATTCAGTCCCCCGCGGAGACCGCGGTTGTTGATCTGAAGCAAACAGCCGCCGACGTGGTCGAACAACATCCGTTCGAAACAATGGGCCCGTGCCGGTCCCCGTTACAGCAGCAGAGGCGTCCCATGTACCCGATCACCCGCCGCGAAGCGTTTTCGGACACCACTTTCCTGTGGGAAGTGCTGGCCCCGGACGTCGCCAAGTCGGCCGAGCCCGGCCACTTCGTCATGCTCCGGCTGCACGAAGGCAGCGAGCGCATTCCGCTGACGGTCGCCGACTTTGACCGCGACAAGGGCACGATCACGCTGGTGATCCAGGCGCTCGGCAAGACCACGCTGGAGATGCGCGATCACTACAAGGAAGGCGACGGGTTCCTGGACTTCGTCGGGCCCCTCGGTTTGCCGCAGCACGTCGGCAAGGCCGGGCACGTGGTGCTGGTCGGCGGCGGGCTGGGCGTAGCGCCCGTTTATCCGCAGTTGCGCGCGTTCAAGGCAGCGGGCAACCGCACCACCGGGATCATCGGCTTTCGCAACAAGGAGCTGGTCTTCTGGGAGGACAAGTTCGGAGAGTATTGCGACAACCTGATCGTCTGCACCGACGACGGCAGCTACGGCAAGCCCGGCTTCGTCACCGCGGCACTGAAGGAGGTGCTCGAGCAGGACAAGCCGGACCTGGTCATCGCCATCGGCCCGCTGCCGATGATGAATGCCTGCGTGGAGACCACGAGGCCGTTCGGTGTGAAGACGATGGTGTCGCTGAACGCGATCATGGTCGACGGCACCGGCATGTGCGGCTCGTGCCGCGTGACGGTCGGCAAGGAGGTCAAGTTCGCCTGCGTCGACGGCCCCGATTTCGACGGCCACCAGGTCGACTTCAAGGAGCTGATGCTGCGGCAGAAGCGGTTCAAGGGCGAGGAGACGAAGGCCAACACCGATTACGAACACGTCTGCCAGGTCGAGAAGAAGCTGTTCGACGAAGGCAAGCGCAATTACAAGAAGTACAAGGACCTGGCGCCGCACGCGACCAAGATGCCCGAGCGCGATCCGCTCGAGCGCTCGCGCAACTTCCTCGAGGTCAACCTCGGCTATTCGATGGCCGACGCGCTGGCCGAGGCCGAGCGCTGCATTATGTGCACCAAGCCGACCTGCATCCAGGGCTGCCCGGTGGCGATCGACATCCCGCGCTTCATCCGCCACCTTCTGGTGCGCGATGTCGACGGCGCGATGGCGGTGATCAACGAGACCAATCTGCTGCCGTCGATCTGCGGCCGCGTGTGCCCGCAGGAATCGCAGTGCGAGGCGCAGTGCATCGTGGGCCGCAAGCTGGAAAGCGTGGCCATCGGCCGGCTCGAGCGGTTCGTCGGCGACAATGCACGGCCGCGCAAGGTCGAACCGCCGCGGTTCGAGAGCCAGCTGGGCAAGGTGGCGGTCGTCGGCTCTGGCCCCTCGGGGCTGGCCGTTGCGGCGGATCTCGTCAAATACGGCTGCGACGTCACCGTTTATGAGGCACTGCACGTCGTGGGCGGCGTGCTCCAGTACGGCATTCCGTCGTTCCGACTGCCGCGCGAGATCATCGCCCGCGAGGTCGACACGCTCAAGAAGATGGGCGTGAAGTTCGAGACCAACAAGGTCATCGGCAAGACCTTTTCGATCCTGCAACTGATGGGCGAGATGGGATTCGACGCGGTGTTTGTCGGCGCCGGCGCCGGCGCGCCTTCGTTCCTCGGCATTCCGGGCGAATTCGCCGGCCAGGTCTACTCGGCCAACGAGTTCCTCACCCGCGTGAACCTGATGGGCGGCGACCGATTCCCCTATCTGGATACGCCGATCACGCTGGGCCAAAGCGTGGTGGTGATCGGCGCCGGCAACACGGCGATGGACTGCCTGCGCGTGGCCAAACGGCTCGGTACGCCGACGGTGCGCTGCGTGTATCGCCGCTCGGAGGCCGAGGCGCCGGCGCGCATCGAGGAACTGCGCCACGCCAAGGAGGAAGGCATCGAGTTCTTCTTCCTGCACGCGCCGGTCGAGATCCAGGTCGACGCCGACGGCAACGTGCGGGGCATGAGAGTGCAGAAGATGGAGCTCGGCGAGCCCGACGAGAAAGGGCGGCGCAAGCCGGTGCCGCTGGACGAATTCGTCGAGCTCGAGTGCGACACGGTGATCTACGCCCTCGGCACCAACGCCAACCCGATCATCACCAAGTCCACGCCAGGACTGAGTCTCAACAAGTGGGGCTACATCG
>JBFGOX010000280.1:0-4609 GCA_041565015.1 Burkholderiaceae bacterium | reverse complement strand
GCTTCCTGCACCGCCATGCCGCCGCCGGCCGAAAGGATCAGCCGCGAGAAGTCGAGCTTGCGGAATTCGTCGTTGTTCAGCAGCCCATTGAACAGCGTGTTCACCGCCGGCAGGATATGGAACTTGTACTTGGCCAGTTCCTTGACGAATCCCGGGATGTCGCGCGGGTTCGGGATCAGCACGCACTGGCCGCCGATGCGCATCGACATCATCGCGCAGACCGTCAGCGCGAAGATGTGATACAGCGGCAGCGCGGTGATGCAGATCGCCTGCTCGCCGGGCTTGAGCTTCTTCAACGCCGGCTGGTACCAGGCTTCCGACTGCACCATGTTGGCGATGATGTTCCGGTGCAGCAACGTCGCTCCCTTGCTGACGCCGGTCGTGCCGCCCGTGTACTGCAGGAACGCGACGTCGTCGTGGCCGACCGACACCGGCTTCAGGTTCATTTTCAGCCCGTCGGCCAGCACGTTCAGGAACCGGGCCGCGTTCGGCAGCGAATACGCGGGCACCATCTTCTTCACGTTGCGCACGACGAAGTTGACGATCAGTCCCTTGGCGAAACCGAGCAGGTCGCCCATCGCGCAGACGATCACCGTCTTGGTCGGCACCTTGCTGGCGACCTGCTGCAGCGTGGTGGCGAAGTTCTCGAGGATGAAGATCGCGTCCGCACCCGAGTCCTTCAGCTGATGCTCGAGTTCGCGCGGCGTGTAAAGCGGGTTGACGTTGACGACCGTTGCGCCGGCGCGCAGCACGCCGCACAGCACCACGGGGTACTGCAGGATGTTGGGCATCATGATCGCCACCCGCTTGCCCTTTCCGAGCCCTTTGGACTGCAGCCAGGCGCCGATCGCAGCCGAATTCTCGTCGAGCTGTTTGTAGGTCAGCGTTGCGCCCATGCAGCTGTAGGCCGGCAGGCTGCCGTACTTCTTGAACGCCTCATCGAGCAACTGCACCAGCGATTCGTACTGGCCCGGATCGATATCGGCCGGCACGCCCTTCGGATAGTTCTTCAGCCAGAACCGGTCGACGGCTCCCATGTTGGTCTCCTTTCTTGATACGGGCGCTGTGGCGCCGCGTGATTCGGATTTTCCCCCGCCGAGCGGAAGCGCAACGATCATAGCCGCCGCCTCCCGCGCAGCGCTGATTCGGGTCATAGACAGAGCCCTCGAATCGCCCGACTTCGGGTAAATCCCAGCATCGTGGGGCGATGATGCCGCTGCGCCGCAGCGGCCTGGATCGGCGCCCCTGCGACGGCTAGTCAGCCCACGCGAGCCGGGGCGAAAGCCCGTTCAGCGCCTGTGTTCGCGAAGCCTTGTCGAGCGTGCCGAGCCGACGCACCTGCGCATAAAACGCCGGCAGATCGCCACCGCCTTGGGCCAGCAGCACCTCGAACGCCGGCACCCAGTCGTTATAGGCGCCGACCGCGGCAAGGTGGGCGCCGGTCAGGGTCTGGCTGAAGAAGCGGTCGTAACCGGCGAATCCTCCCCAGCGGACCTGACGGATCTGGCGGTATTCGCGCTGCAGGTCGCCCAGAACCGTCGCCTTCGCTTCGCGCTTGTCGTCGACCGACGCCGCCGACGCATAGATCGCGGCCAGCCGCCGACGATGCGCCAGCAGCAAGGTCAGGAAATCCTCGCGCCGCTGCGAGTACGCGGCCCAGGTCGTGCGCTGTTTTTCGTCGCCATGCGCGGCCAGCCAGCGGCGCACCCCTTCGCGCTCGACCGCGGTGGCGAAGCTTTCGTTGAACGGCGTGTCGTCCTTCGCATAGACGATCTGATGGGCCAGTTCGTGAAAGATGAGTCGCGCCAGCTCGACATCCGGCGCATGGATGAAGGTGTTCAAAAGCGGATCGTTGAACCAGCCGAGCGTCGAATAAGCCGGCACCGGCGCCACATTCGTGTCGTAACCCGCCGCGCGCAATTCGGCGGCCATTTGATCCGCGGCCGTGCGGTCAAAATAGCCGCGATAGCCGGCGCAGCCGAGCACCGGATAGCACCAGGTCTTCAGCTCCAGCGACAGTTCCGGCGTGGCAAACACATTCCATACCGCGGCCGACCGCTTCAGGTCTGCGTAATCGGTGTAACTGCCGTTGTCGGGCAGGCCGAGCGCTTCGGCGGCAAAGCGACGGATCTGCTTCGCGCGCAGCAGCCGCTCCTTCAGCGGCTGCGGAGTGGCCGGGTCCTGCACCCAGTCGGCGATCGGGCGCGCCGCCGCCAGCAGCGCGAAATGGCCCTGCGCCGCCTGGTTGTAGTAGCCAAACGTGGCGCAGCCGGCGAGCAGCAGGCTCGCCGGACCCAGCAGCAGGAAGATTCGCCTCGACATTCGAACAAAGCGCGGTTGAAGCGGCGATTTTGCCGCAGCCGGCCCGCCTAATGCGAGTCGCAGGGCGCGCCCGGCTTCAGCGTGTTGATCACCCGGCGCAGCTTGCCGCTGACCGCGTCCCGGCGCGGCGGCGCCTTGTCAAGCTCGACACGGACGCCGGTGACGTCAAGGCGGTGCAGATAACCGCGCAGCACCGCGCATGCTTCACTGGCGCGCTCGCGTTCGGCCTTGCCCACTCTCAGCGCCAGCCGTCGCGGCCCGGTCTGCAGCAACTGGAAGTCATTGACGAGTGCGTCGTCCTCGAGCACCGTCGCGACCGCCAGCGGCATCAGTTTGACGGCGGGCGCCCGCGTCTGAGCGATCTGCAGCACGTCGTCATGCCGGCCCTGCACCTCGATCGCGGGCATCGCTGAGCCGCAGGGGCAAGGCGGCAGCACGGTGATGGAATCCCCGAGGTCGTAGCGAATCAGCGGCTGCACGCGATTGGCCAGGTTGGTCAGCAGCGTCGTGTGCGACGGCACGCCACGCGGCACCGGACGGAAGTTGGCGTCCACGCCTTCGAGCAGCACCCAATCGGCATTGACGTGAAGGCGGCCGCGCGGGCAGGGCCAGGCGATCGACATGAATTCGGACGCGCCGTAGGCCTCACGCACGCGACAGCGGAAGGTGCGCGCCACCTGCTCACGCGTCGCCGCGCTCAGGCATTCGCCGCCGCACCAGATTTCGTCGAGCGCCATTCGCAGGCGCCCGGATTGCTGCTCATCGGCGAGCATTTCGGCCACGGTCGGATAGGTCGCCAGCAGGGTCGGCCGGTAGCGGTTGAGTGCCGCCACAAGATCGGACAGCGGCTGCAGCACCGAGAAGGCGCGCACGAACGGCGCGACCAGCGGGAAATTGCGCCGCAGGCGTTCGATCGTGGCGATGCCGGCGAAATGCCCTTCGATCGCCGCCACCATGGCGTAGCGTTCGCTCGCCATGAACGGCCCTGCGCGCAGCGGACTGGCCGACAGTCCGCGGAAACGCAGCAGCTCGAGCGCGTCGTACACCGCCAGCGCGTCGCCGTCATGCACGAAGATCCCCGGCACGCCGGTCGAGCCCGAACTGGTCCAGATCGCGTAACGGTCGGCCAGCGGCGCGCCGATGCGCGACGGGTCGGCCAGAAAACCGTCGATCGCCTTGCGGTTCAGGCTGCGTTCGGCCAGCGAATCCGGCAACGAGGCCATGATCTGTGACTTGGCAAGCGTCGGCAGATCCGTCAGCTTCAGCTTCGCCGCCGCAGGCAGTTCGCGAAGATGCCGCTGATACAGCGGAACCTGCGCGCGGGCAAAACGCAGCAGCGAGATGAGCCGCTGCCGGGCGCGCTCCGCGATCCGCTCTTCGTCCAGCCAGCTGCCGGACCAGACATCGGTCAGTGCCCGCGCGCAGTGCGCCGGATCGAAGAAAGGCAACCGCGGCGCCGGGCGCGCTTCGACGCCGGCACCCGCATCCGCTTGCCGGTTCGGCTGCGTCACCGTTCGCGCCATGCTGGAATGCTCTCCACGACCTAGCCGATGCCGGACGGCATCGCTGCAGCATCATTTTCCTGTTAATGCGCCGGATGGCAACCCGGTTTGATCTGCACCAAGCGTGCTTCGTTCATTGGGCCCACATACCGCGTGCACGCGGCGCGGCGGCTGCGATGGCTTGCGGCAACGCCCGTAGGATCGGCGCTTCTGGAGTCAAATACGGGTTTCGACCGAGGTGACTGATGAGCGACGTGAATCGTGAACAGCTGGCTAGCGATGTCCGGCAGGTGCTGGACGACGTGCAGGCACTGCTGACGCAGGCCGCGCAGGCCAGCGGCCAGCAGGCACAGGAACTGCGCAGTCGCGCGGCCGACGAACTGCAGCGTGCGAAGGCGCGGCTCGACGAACTGCGCGACCGCCTGGCCGAGCACTCGCGCGCCGCCATGGACGCCACCGACGAATGGGTGCGCGCGCATCCCTGGGGGGCCGCCGGGCTCGGCGCCGGCGTCGGCTTTCTGCTCGGCCTGCTGCTCTCCCGCCGCTGAGACAGGACTGTCAGGGCCGCACGCGGGCGACGTCGACCAGGCAGTCGTAGAAGGTCGGCGCGCGGCCAATATCCGTCAGCGCCTGGCTCGTGACCTCGTTGGCGTTGCGCCTGTCGGCGGCGAGTTTTTTCCACCAGATCGACAGCGCCACCACGACCCCGGGCCGCGCGCGTTCAGTCACGATCGCGGCGAGTTCAAACTCACCGCGATCGTTGAAAACGCGTATCCGATCACCGT
>JBFGOX010000279.1:0-4625 GCA_041565015.1 Burkholderiaceae bacterium | reverse complement strand
GGAGAGGTTCTTCAGCCGCTTGTAGTGGTTGTAGACGGCGACCGACAGGATGCGCTTGGCCTTCTCCTGGCCGATCACGTACTGGTCGAGGATGCCGCAGATTTCCTGCGGCGTCGGCAGATCCGACTTGGCGACCGCCGTCGACGGATCAGTCGTGTTTTCGTCGCGGATGATGTCGTTGCACAGGTCGATGCATTCATCGCAGATGAACACCGACGGCCCCGCGATCAGCTTCTTCACCTCATGCTGGCTCTTGCCGCAGAAGGAGCAATACAAGAGCTTTTCGCCCGAACCCTTCTTGTCCGACATCCCGCGTGATCCTGCGCCCTAGTTGCCTTCCCCGCGCTTGACGAAGATCTTGTCGATCAATCCGTAGCTTACTGCATCCTCTGCGGACAGGAAGTTGTCGCGATCGGTGTCCCTGGCGATCCGATCGACGGATTGACCGGTGCGGTCGGCAAGTATCTTGTTGATGCGTTCACGCAGATGCAGGATCTCGCGCGCCTGGATCTCGATGTCGGAGGCCTGCCCCTGCGAGCCGCCGGACGGCTGGTGGATCATGATGCGCGAGTTCGGCAAAGCAAATCGCTTGCCCTTCGCGCCCGCGGCCAGCAGAAAGGCGCCCATGCTGGCCGCCATGCCCACGCAGATCGTTGAAACATCCGGCTTGACGAACTGCATCGTGTCGTAGATCGCCAGACCCGAGTAGACCGATCCGCCCGGCGAATTGATGTACAGGGAAATGTCCTTGTCGGGGTTTTCCGACTCCAGGAAGAGCAGCTGCGCCACCACGAGGTTCGCCGCCTGGTCGTTGACCGGGCCGACCAGGAAGACGACCCGGTCGCGCAGCAGTCGCGAGTAGATGTCGTACGCGCGCTCGCCGCGCCCGCTCTGCTCGATGACCACCGGCACCAGGCCGAGCGCTTGCGGGTCCTGCGTATTACGTGCCTTGTCCAGATACTTGTTCATCCAAGTCCTCAACCGACGTTGCCGCCCATCAGATCGTCGAACGCGACCGGCATCTCCTTGATGCGGGCCCGCTGCAGCACCCAGTCGACCACGTTGTCCTCCATCACCATCGTTTCCACCTCGGACAGTCGCTGCCGATTTCCGAGATACCACTGGATCACTTCGGCCGGCTTTTCGTAGCTCTGCGCCAGTTCCTCCAGGCGCTTGCGAACCTGGTCCTGCCGGGGCTGAAGGTTCTGCGTACGGACCAGTTCGCCGACAAGCAGGCCAAGCCGAACACGACGCTCGGCCTGTGGCGCGAATGTGTCCGCCGACAGCTTGCTTTGCTGCGGATCGATGCCGCGCGCCGCAAGGTCGTTATGCGCCAGCTCGGCCAGCCGCTGGCTGTCAGCCTCGACCAGGCTCTTGGGCAGTTCGAAGCTGGCTGAACCCAGCAATGCGCCCATCACGCTGTCCTTGGTCCGCGCGCGCAGCCTCGACTGCACCTCGCGCAACAGGTTGCCGCGCACTTCCTCGCGCATCTTCGCCACGTCACCGTCGCGCACCCCGAGCTGGCGAGCGAACGCCGCGTCGATCGGCGGCAGATCGACCTGCTCGACCTTCTTGACCGTGACGTCGAATGACGCGTTCTTTCCGGCCAGCTCGGTAGCCCGATAGTCCGCCGGGAACGCCAGCGCAAACGTCTTCGATTCGCCGCGACTCATGCCGCGCACCGCGGCCTCGAACTCCGGCAGCATGCGCCCCTGGCCGACCGTGAACGGGAAGTCGGTGCCGCTGCCACCCTCGAAAGCGACCCCCTCGACAGATCCCTTGAAATCGACCGTGACGCGATCACCGTCAGCTGCCGGCCGATCGACTTCGTGCGCCTTGGCGCGCTGCCGGCGCATGATCTCGACCGTCTTGTCGATCTCCGCATCGCCGATGGGACAGACCGCCTGTTCAATCTCGAAGTTGCCCAGCGTGCTGACGTCGATGTCCGGATAGACCTCGAATGTCGCCGAGAACGTCAGCAGCGCATCGTCGCCGCCCGGCTTCGGCGTCAGGGTCGGCGTTCCAGCCACGCGCAACTGGCGCGCGCTGACCTCGGCGTTGAACGCCTCGCCGACCTTGTCGTTCAGAACTTCGGCCTGCACTTGCGCACCGTAGCTCGACGCGATCATCTTCATCGGCACCTTGCCCGGCCGAAAGCCCGGCATCTTCACCGAACGGGCGAGTTTCGCCAGCCTTGTCGACACTTCCTTGGCCAGCCCCTCGGCGGGCACCGAGATGTCGAGGCGACGCTGCAGCGCGCCCAGGTTCTCAACTTCTTGCAACATGTTCCGGATTCGTTGGTTTGCCGGCTCAGCGTGCCGGCGGTGGTTGTCATCGAGCCTGTGGTGCGAAGGGGGGGACTCGAACCCCCACGCCGGTGAAGGCGTCAGGACCTAAACCTGGTGCGTCTACCAATTTCGCCACCTTCGCGACGCCATCGGCACCGCGCCGCGACGCCGAGTCGCCGCGAATTCTAATCGATGGCTTGCGGCAGACCGTCGCAGCACCACTGCGTGCTAGCGTGGCTGCATGGGCGTCGGCCACTACGAGAACTTCCCCGTTGCGTCACTACTGATGCCGGCCGAGCTGCGGCCCGCAGTCCGCGCCATCTACCGTTTTGCCCGCACTGCCGACGACATTGCCGACGAAGGCGACGCGGCCCCGCAGGCAAGGCTCGCCGGCCTGGCCGATCTTGGCGCGGCGCTCGAGCAGATCGAAGCCGGCAGTGACGGCGATTGGCCCGATCTGGCCGCGGCGGTGCGCCGCCATCGCCTGCCGCTGGCGCATTTTCACGACTTGCTGTCAGCCTTCGCCCAGGACGTGACGGTCAAGCGATATGCCGACTATCCCGCGCTGCTCGATTACTGCAATCGCTCGGCCAACCCGGTCGGCCGCCTGCTGCTCGCGCTGTACCGGATCGGCGACGAGACCGCACAGGCCTGGTCCGATGACATCTGCACGGGTCTGCAACTGGCCAATTTCTGGCAGGACGTCGCCATCGACTGGCGCAAAGACCGGGTCTATCTGCCGCAGCGCGAACTGGCCCGTTTCGGCGTCGCCGAGGCCGAGATTGCCGAGGGCCGCGCCGACGCTAACTGGGCCGCCATGATGCAGGCGCAGACGTCGGTGGCGCGGCGGATGCTAGAGTCTGGCGCGCCGCTGGTGCGCCGCCTGCGCGGGCGCATCGGCTGGGAACTGCGGCTGGTGATCCACGGCGGCCTGCGAATCCTCGAAAGAATCGATCGCGTCAGCGGCGATGTGTTCACGCGTCGGCCCAGGCTGCAGGCTTATGACTGGCTGCGAATGGCTTCGCGCGCCGTGGCGATGTGACGCTTTTCGGCCGGCGCCACCCGACCATGACTCCCGACGAGTACTGCCAGCAGAAAGCCGCCGCCAGCGGGTCGAGCTTCTACTACAGCTTCCTGTTCCTGCCTGCCGAGCGCCGGCGCGCGATCACCGCGCTGTATGCGTACTGCCGTGAGGTCGATGATGTCGTCGACGAAATCCGCGATCCCGCAGTGGCGCAGGCAAAGCTGGCCTGGTGGGGCGAGGAGGTCGAGCGCATGTATGCCGGCCAGCCGCAGCACCCCGTCACCCGGGCGCTGGCGCCGCATCTGTCCGCCTTCGACATCGGCCGCGACAAGCTGTTGCTGGTGCTCGAGGGCATGGCGATGGACCTGCAGCAAAACCGCTACCTCGACTACGCGACGCTGGCGCGCTACTGCCACCGGGTTGCCGGCGTCGTCGGCGAACTCGCCGCCGGCATCTTCGGCGTCACCGACGAACGAACGCACGAGTACGCACGCAAGCTCGGGCTGGCCCTTCAACTGACCAACATCGTCCGCGACGTCGGCGAGGATGCGCGGCGCGGTCGCGTTTACCTGCCGCTCGAGGATCTGCAGCAGCACGGCGTGAAGGTGGCTGACCTGTTTGGCGGCCGTTACGTCGACGGCTACTTGCCGCTGATGCAGTTCGAGGCCGCGCGAGCGCGCCAGGCTTACGCCGAGGCCATCGCCGCCCTGCCCGCCGTCGACCGGCGCGCACAGCGGCCGGGGTTGATCATGGGTGCGATCTACGCGTCGCTGCTCGACGAAATCGAACTTGCGGAATTCCGCGTCCTGCATCAGCGCATCGCCCTGACGCCGGTGCGCAAACTGTGGATCGCCTGGCGAACCTGGGTCTTCGGCGCGTCTTTCGGCGCCGAGCCGCGGCCCGGTGCGGCCGGCGTCCGATGATTTCATCGTGAGTCGCCGGGTCGCCGTCATCGGCGCCGGCTGGTCCGGACTGGCCTGTGCACTGGAAGTGGTCCGTCACGGCCGTGCGGTCACGCTGCTCGATGCATCGGCGCAACCCGGCGGTCGAGCCCGTGCGGTCCGCCTGCCCCTCGGTGACGGCGAGTTCATGCTCGACAACGGCCAGCACCTCCTGATCGGCGCGTACCGCGACACGCTGCGCCTGATGCGCGACGTCGGCGTCGATGTCGGCGCTGCGCTGTTGCGGCTGCCGTTCGAACTGCGTTATCCGGACGGCTTCAGTCTGCGCGCCTGGCGCCTGCCGGCGCCGCTGCACCTGGCCGCCGCTTTGCTGGCCGCCCGTGGCCTCGACTGGGCTTCGCGGCGCCACGC
>JBFGOX010000278.1:0-4630 GCA_041565015.1 Burkholderiaceae bacterium | reverse complement strand
GCGCGATGGGCTGCTGATTCGGCCAGTGCCGGTCGCGCACCGCTGAGCACCGGGGCCCGGTGCGCCAGCCCGACGCGCGCACCGATCTCCGGTAAGGCCGCGCGGACCTCGCCTGACCTTTGCTAGGCGCTGATGCTCACCGCGAGGGCCGACTTGATCAGCCGGCCAGCGAACAGAATCGGAGCGCCCAGCCACGCGAGCAGCGCGTCGATTTGCTCGCTCCGGCTTTCGCCCGTCTGACACCATTCGCAGAAGTGTTCGCAGTTGTTCGACATCAGCCGGTACAGGTCTTCCCCGAGCCGCGAACGTGCCCGCGCGACGACCTCCTGCGGCGCGAAACGGACACGACGACGGCGCCTGACCGCGATTTTCCGACCGTCCGCAAACTCTGCCAGGCTGACCTCCTCGACCGGCCCGCGCAGCAGCGCGCGCGACAGGCCCGCGTAGTGCACGACCCTGTTCGCACCGACGTAGATGCCGTGATGCTCGTATCCGAGACGCGGCGTCACCAGGTGCGCGCCGACCGGGAAGACCTCGGTCGCGCCGCACGTACCGCTTGCCGGCGGTGCTGCGGATCGGATCGACTCGGTCATTTGCAGGTCCTCGCATCGTCGTGAAGTCACGCCTGCATTGAAGCGTCGTCACGCGTGATGCGACAGTCGGGACCGCTCCCAGCTGAGAAACGCTCCCAGCTAGGGTCGGCCCTAGCGAATGGCGCCGAGCGCCGATGGCCAAATGTGTTCGGGGACGATCACCGGTGCTTGCGAGGCGGGCTCGCGCAGCGACTACACGCCCGGCGAGGCAACTGCGGTGATTGCGCCATTCGCCAGAAGCGCGATCGCGCCGACGCGGTGATCCGCGCCAGTGCCCGCTGCGCCTGCCGCAGATTGAAGATGACTTGTCATGGCGTGGCACCGTGCGGCCGATTACGTCGGCTTCCGGACGACTGCCGATTCCGCCTTGCCTGGGTGCGCCCCACGATGCACCGGCGTTGCGCTTGCGCTCAGCGTCTGCCGAACCGACGGCGCGTCGGCCGTATGCGCGGCGTCGACGAACCGGCCGGCGCGCCGCGTTACCGGCCCGCCGGCCGTATCGCCGGTTGATCTCGCGTTGGGTTGCGCCGCTGGCCGCGAGCGTCGCGGGCGCGAATGACGAAGGTACTGGCTACCGCTTGCTGCGCGTCTTGCGCGATGCCGAAGTCCTGCTCTTCGTCGGTCGCTTCTTGACGGTCTTTCCTGCTTTTCGCCGCGGCAGCGGCGCCGGGTTCTCGACTGCTTCGACATGCACGAAGGTGCCACCCTGGTACATCTCGGCGCGCGGGTCACCGGGTTTCTCGCGCGCCAGCACTTCGGCGGCGTAGGTCTCGCCGTCGTCGAGCGGCCGGTAGCCGAGCCTGGTGGCGTTGCTGTTGTCGTACCACGAGCGGCGGTTCCCGGACACGCCGTAGACGATCTCGAAGCGGATGTCCGGGTGATCGATGCCGATCGCGACCAGTTGCGCCATGTCGCGCGGGCTGATCCAGATCGACAGCCGCCGCTTGTCGATCGGCGCGTCGTTGACGTTGCCGATGCGCACGCAGAACACTTCCATGCCGTACTTGTCGGCATACAGGCTGCCGAGCGCTTCGCCGAACACCTTCGACACGCCATAGCGGCCGTCGGGCTTGATGTAGACGCGGTGGTCGATCACCCGATCGCGCCGATAGAAGCCGACCGCGTGGTTGCTGGTGGCGAACAGGATCCGCTTCACGCCGTTGCGCCGCGCCGCCTCGAACACGTTGTAGCAGCCGATGATGTTGGCGCTGAGGATGTCGTCCCAGGCGCCTTCGACCGAGTAGCCGCCCAGGTGGACGATCGCGTCCACGCCCTTGGTGGCGCGCAGCATGTCGCTCATCTTCGAGATATCGCCCTGCACGAATGTCTCGCCCTTGCCGGGTTTGAGCTTGCTGTAATCGGACAATCGCAACGCGTATTTGCCAGCCAGTTCGCGCCGCAGGTAGGTGCCGACGCCACCGCCGGCGCCGGTCATCAGAATCGTTTTCATCTTTTCAGCAGCTCCTTTCGGCTCCAGTGATCGGCGTTGACCGCGCCGCGCGGCACCCGCCCGTTCAGGATTTCACCCGCCTGGGCAACGGTTTCCATTGACTGATGTTCGATTGCCGGCAACGTCAGCCCGCCGATGTGCGGCGTGGCGATCACATCGGGCCGGCGTGCCAGGCGCGGTGTAGGCATCTGGTCGGGATCGCGGCCGACATCGAGCGCCGCGCCGGCGAGCCGCCCCGAATCGAGTGCGCGTTCGAGCGCCGCCTCGTCGACCAGGTTGCCGCGCGAGACGTTGACGAGATACGCGCCATGCTTCATCTGCGCCAGCGTCGCTTCATTGATCAGGTTCTCGGTTTCCGCCGTGGCCACGGCCAGCGGCACGACGAAATCCGCCTCGGCCAGCAGGCGGTCGAGCGGCATCTGCTCGATGCCTGCCGCATCGGCCTTCGAGTACGGATCGGTGACGAGCACGCGCATCCCGAAGGCGCGACCCAACTCCGCCACGCGGCGGCCGATCGCGCCATAGCCGACGACGCCGAGCGTCGCGGCGGCCAGTTCGCGGCCCATCCGCGCGCGCGGCACTTCGCCGCCGTGATACGTCGACGCCGATGTGGTGATGCCGCGCACGAGGTCGATCATCAGCGAGAACACGAGTTCGGCCACCGACGCGACAAAGCCGGCGCTGGCCTGCGTAACCAGCACACCGGCCTTGCTGGCGGCGGCGACGTCGACGTTGCGGATGTCGATCGCGCAGCGCAGAAAGGCCATGAGCTTCGGTGCCGAGGCGAACAGGTCGGCCGGCGCCGGCGACTGGCGGTAAGAGACGATCAGGTCGCAGTCGCGCGCCGCCTCGATCAGCGCCTTGCCGGCCAGTGGCTCGTCGGTCTCGTTGAGCGTCACCTCGCCGAGCGCCTGCAACCCGGCCAGCGCGCGCGGCCCGTAGTACAGCTCGCGCGCCTCGGGCGAGTGGGTCAGGAGGATGCGTGCCATGCGCTTGATTCCTTTTCTTGTCGTGCCGGTGGCGCGCGGCATGCGCGGCACCCTGCGACGGGCAAGGCGGCGATGCGCACGCGCTTGCGTCGGCTCGCCTTGCGTGCAGCGTCTGGCCGGACGAGAATTCCTGCTGAGTCTAGGTCAGCGATTCAGGCCCCACAATGACCGCGGCTCGCCTCTCGCGACGCCCTCGACGAAACAACAACGCGGCAACCAGCCGCCCCAACTTCCACAGCATCCATGCACCACATTGTCGGCAATGACGGCTCGCCCGTCTGGGCGCCGAGTGCCCGCTACCCCGATCCGGCGGTGCGCGTGCTCGACGACAGCTTCAACGCGCTGCGCCTGCCGCTGGCCAAGATCGAGCGGCTGGCCACCGGTTGCCGCTGGGCCGAAGGCCCGGTGTGGTGCGGCGATGCGCGCGCGCTGCTGTGGAGCGACATACCCAACAACCGCATCCTGCGCTGGGACGAGGAGTCTGGCGCGGTCAGCGTCTTTCGCAAACCGTCGAACTATGCCAACGGCGCCACCCGCGACCGGCAAGGCCGCCTTGTCCACTGCGAGCACGGCGGCCGCCGCATCGTTCGCACCGAACACGACGGCCGCCTGACCACATTGGCCGACCGCTTCGACGGCAAGCGGCTGAACTCGCCGAACGACGTCGTGTGCAAGTCGGACGGCTCAATCTGGTTTACCGACCCGACTTTCGGCATCCTCGGCTACTACGAGGGCGCCAAGGCCGAGCCCGAACTGCCGATGAACGTCTACCGACTTGATCCAACTGGCGAACTCGCGGTGGTCGCCGAGGGCATCAACCAGCCGAACGGGCTGGCTTTCTCGCCCGACGAGTCGGTCCTGTACATCGTCGAGTCGCGCTCGGTGCCGCGCAAGATCCTCGCCTGCGACGTCGTCAAGGGCCGCTCATTGACCAACCGGCGCGTGCTGATCGATGCCGGCCCCGGCACGCCCGACGGCTTCCGCTGCGACATCCACGGCAACTTGTGGTGCGGCTGGGGCATGGGCGAAGCGGGGCTCGACGGCGTGCACGTGTTCAACCCGGACGGGAAACTCATCGGCTGCATCGACCTGCCCGAGCGCTGCGCCAACCTGTGCTTCGGCGGCGTGTTTCGCAACCGGCTGTTCATGGCGGCGAGCACGTCCGTCTACGCGCTGTACGTCAACACGCAGGGCGTGCCGTATTTCTGACGGCGGCGGCGGCGTGAATCCCCGGGCTTTACCTTGCGTCCGAATCGATCTTGCCCGAAGAAAGCCGCCACTGACGATTTGGCGCAACCGGCCATCTGCTGACATTCGAGTCTTGCATTCGAAGGACCGAGCCACATTGGCTGCAGCCGTTCAACTCGGCAGTGCAATGACGGCTGCCGCCGCCTCCGGACATTGATCGATTCACGGGTCCGCTGTTCGCTGTACCCGCGAACCGGCCGTTCAGTGGCAGTCGTTTGGAAGACGATCGGGTTCCGCCATTTTGAGAGCCGCTCAACGGCCGCTGTCGCAGGCCGCGACGTGGACTCACACTCCATTGCTGACTGTAAGACTTACCGTAAACAGTCGTTCGCAGCACAGCCGAAAGCGAT
>JBFGOX010000277.1:0-4645 GCA_041565015.1 Burkholderiaceae bacterium | reverse complement strand
TCGCCGACAGCCCAATCGACTTCTCGCTGCTCGGTCAGGCGCGCAACGGCGTCGCCGCCGCGCTGTTCGCAGTGGCGAAAGGCAGCGACGTTGCGGTGCCGGAAGACCTGCTCGTACGCAGCGCCGACGTGACCGACGAAACGCTGCTGCTGGCGCTGGGCCCGCCGGCGTCGATCGAGACGCTGGCCGCGGCGGTCATCGAGGCCAACGGTCGGCGCGCTCGGTTTCCCGACTGGCTGGCGCCCAGCGCGCAAGCCAACCTGCAGCAGATCGGCGAGCGCCGCACGCGGTTGCGCGATGAACTTGAGCGGTATCGCACTGAACTGCAGCGCGGCTGCGAAGCGCACGCGGTCGACCTGCTGCTCGCCGACATCGCCCGCGCGACCTGGTGCTTCGAGCACGGCGGCGCGATCCGCTTCGCGCAGGCCGACGCGCAGGCGCCTGGCGACATCTTCGCCCGCATCACCGGCTGGACGGCCGAGCCGCAGCGACTGATCGAGGCCGTCGAAGCCAGCGGCGCACGCGCGCTGCTGCGGCTGCCGCCGCCGGCCGAGTGGCCGAAGGGCGTCAAACCGCCGCTGGTGCTGAGCAACCCCTGGTGGGCGCGACCGTTCGAGCTTTTCCCGCGACTGGTCGGCATGCCGGCGGCCACCGGCGCCGACCCGAGCACGCTGCTCGCCTTCGCGGTGCCGCTGCTGTTCGGCTACATGTTCGGCGACGTCGGCCAGGGGCTCGTGTTGACGGCGATCGGCCTGCTGCTGCGCAACCGCGTACCGACGCTGCGCCTGCTCGTGCCGTGCGGGGTCGCCGCCACCGCGTTCGGCTTCGTCTTCGGAACCGTATTCAGCGTCGAGGCGATGCATCCGCTGTGGCTGGCGCCGCTGCAGGCGCCGCTGACGGTGCTGATCGTGCCGCTGGTGGCCGGCGCGGTGCTGCTGTCGGTCGGCCAGTTGATCGAACTGCTCGAAGCGTGGTGGCAGCGGCGCCTGGCGCAGTGGGCGCGCGACGATGCGCCGACGCTGCTCGTCTATCTGGGCGTGCTGATCGGCCTGCTGCATCCCGTCGGCTGGCTGATCGCGGTCGCCGGCGCATCGTCGGCGGTGATCGCTGGCGCCACCGCGACGGCCGCGCGCGCGCGCGGCGCGCTCGCCGGACTCGGCGAGCTGCTCGAAAAAACGATTCAGGTGCTGATCAACACGCTGTCGTTCGCGCGCGTCGGCGCCTTCGCGCTGGCGCATGCGGGGCTGGCCTTGGCGGTGGTCGCGCTGGCCGACGCGGCCGGCCATCCGGTTAGCTTCGCGCTGGTGCTGGTGCTTGGCAATGCACTGATCATCGCCATCGAGGGATTGATCGTCTCGATCCAGACCACGCGCCTGATCCTGTTCGAGTTCTTCACCCGCTTTTTCCATCCGGAAGGCCGCGCGTTCAGACCACTCGCGCCACCGCCGGTCACCGTCAAGGAGATCTGAACCCATGCCTGAATCGAATCGCAGGTCGATGCTGGTGCCCCTGGCGCTGACCGGACTCGTTGCCGTGCTGGCCGCCGGCGCCACCGTCCTGGCTTTGATGGCACCGAGGGCGCTGGCGCAGGCGGCCGCAGGCACACTGCCGCCGGAGGCGTGGACGTGGGGCCTGCTGTCCGCCGCGCTGGCCACCGGACTGTCGTCGCTGGCCGCCGGTTACGCGGTGGGCAAGCTCGGCGCGGCGGCAGTCGGCGCGCTGGCCGAGAAGCCGGACCTGTTCGGCCGGCTGCTGATCTTCGTCGGCCTGGCCGAGGGCATCGCCATTTACGGCGTGATCATCTCGATCCTGATCCTCAATCGGCTGGTCTGACATGAGCGCCGTATTCGCCTACGTCGGTGACGTCGCGTCGGCGGCCGGATTCCGGCTGGCCGGCGCGCGCACCTTCACGCCGGCGCCGGGCGAGGAGGCGAACGCGCTGGCGCAGGCGCGCAAGGAGGCAGATCTCGTTCTGCTGTCTAGCGAAGTGGCCGCGACGTTGCCGCGCGCCGCACTGAATGACGCACTGGCCGCCATGCAGCCTGTGGTCGCAATCGTGCCGGGCACCGATGGCGTCCTGCCGGCGTCCGATCCGGCCGAGCGCGTACGCGCGCAGCTCGGTCTCGAGGAGTAGGCCCTGCCGAGAGCCGTCGACTGCCCATGCGCCTGAACCTCGCCCAGCGAACGTCAGCGTTGCTCGACCTGGTCGAGAAGTACCGCGAAGCGCGCAGCGCCGAGATCCTCGACCCGGCGCGCGAACAGGCACGCGCGCTGCAGCGCACCGCGCGCAGCGAGGCACGCCGGCGCGTTCGCACCGCCGTTGGCGAAGCGAGGCAGCGGCTGGCCGCTGAACTCGGTGCGGCCCGGGCGCGGCTCGCCACCGAGCGCAGGCTCGCCGAACAGCAGCACGCCGCGCAGGTGCTGCAGCAGGCTTGGCATGCGCTGTACAAGGCGCTGCGCGAACGCTGGCGCGACGAAACGACGCGCCGCCTCTGGTGCGAAGCACACCTGGCGCGCGCGCTCGAGACCCTGTCGCGCGAGCGCTGGCACATCGACTGCGCCGGTGACCTGTCGCCGAACGAACGCGAGGCGATCGCGCAACGGCTGCGCAAGGCGGGTGTGGCCGAGGTGACCTGGCAACCGCGCGACGACATTGCCGGCGGCCTGCGTATTCGCGCTGGGAACAACCTCATCGACGCGACGATCGACGGCCTGTTGTCCGACCGCGCTGCCCTCGAAGGCCGCCTGCTCGATGCGCTGCTGTCCAACGGCGTCGGCATGCCCGCGCTTGGCGAAGACGACCCGATCGCCCCGGCGGCGAAGAACAATGGCGGGAACGCATCGTGAGCCGCGCGCGCATTGCCTGGATCAGCGGCCCGGTGCTGCGGGCAGCCACCGAAGGCCCGTTCCGCATGCGCGAAGCGATCCGTGTGGGCGAGGCCGGCCTGCTCGGCGAAGTGATCCGCATCGACGAGCGCGAGATCGTCGCCCAGGTCTACGAGGACACGACCGGGCTACGCCCGGGCGTGATCGTGCAGGGCGGCGGCGAACTGCTCAGCATCGGGCTCGGCCCGCATCTGCTCGGCGGGATCTTCGACGGGCTGCTGCGGCCGCTGGCGCGCGCAGGCAGCGCGGCCGCGCGCCACATCCACCCCGGCCCCGCGGCGAGGATCGAAACGCGTGTGCATTTCGCGCCGGCGGTACGCAGCGGCGAGCGGCTGGCGCCGGGCGCGGCGTTCGGCCGCGCCCGTCCGTGCGGCACGCCGCCGCCCGAGGATGAAGACGAATCGCGGCTCGCGCGCGCGTGGATCGCCCGCGTGCCGCCCGATGCGGCCGGCGAGGTGCGCGAGGTCGCCGCGGAGGGCGAGTACGCGATCGAGGCGCCGTTGCTGACGCTGCGCGACGACGCCGGCGGCGAACGCAAGGTCGCCGCCGCAAACGACTGGCCGGTGCGCGCACCACGTCCGGTCGCCGCGCGGCTGCCGGCCGACGAGCCGCTGATCACCGGCCAGCGCGTGCTCGACTCGCTGTTCCCGATCGCGCTCGGCGGCAAGGGCGCGATCCCGGGCGGGTTCGGCACCGGCAAGACGATCCTGCTCGAGGCGCTGGCCAAGGGCTGCCATGCCGACGTGATCGTCTATCTCGGCTGCGGCGAACGCGGCAACGAACTCGCGGGAGTGCTCGAGGAGTTCCCGCAGCTGCAGGACCCGCGAACCGGTCGGCCGCTGATGGAACGCACGGTCGTGATCGCCAACACCTCGAACATGCCGGTGGCCGCCCGAGAGGCAAGCATCTATGCCGCAGTGACGGTGGCCGAATACTTCCGCGACCAGGGCCTGCACGTGGCGCTGATGGCCGATTCGACCAGCCGCTGGGCCGAGGCGCTGCGCGAGGTCTCCAGCCGCTTCGGCGAGCTGCCCGGCGAAGGCGGTTATCCGAATTACCTCGCCAGCCGCATCGCCGACTTCTACGAGCGCGCAGCAAAGGTGACCACGCTCGGCGGCGACACCGGCTCGGTGACGCTGCTCGGCTCGATCTCGCCGCCGTCGGGCGATTTCTCCGAGCCGGTGACCAGCCATACCAAGCGCTACGTGCGCTGCTTCTGGGCGCTCGATTCGAAGCGCGCGCAGGCGCGTTTCTATCCGGCGCTCGATCCGCTGCAGTCGTATTCGGAGGATTCAGTCGACACCGCGCTGTGGTGGCAGAACGTGTACGGCGAGGCGACCACCGCGCGCGCGCGAACTGCCAGCGGCGAGAACGAATGGCTGGAGCTGCGCCGGCGCGTGCTGACGCTGCTCGACGAGCAGGCGCGGCTCGAGCGGATGGCACGCATCATCGGCAAGGACGCGCTGCCGGCCAGACAGCGGCTGACGCTGGCCAATGCGGAACTGGTCAACGAGGCGTTCCTGCGCCAGTCGGCGTTCTCGGAAGTCGATTACTACTGCGGCCCCGAACGGCAGGCCAGCATGCTGCGGCTGCTCGCGCACTTCATCGAGCGCAGCGAGCAGGCGCAGGCAACCGGCATCGCGACGGAGACGATCGCCGCGCTGCCGCTGCTGCGCCGGCTGATGCGGATGAGCGAGGAGATCGACGAGCGCGATCCGGAGGCGATGCGCAACCGCTTCGCCGAGCTGGAAGCGCAGCT
>JBFGOX010000276.1:0-4655 GCA_041565015.1 Burkholderiaceae bacterium | reverse complement strand
GGCAGAAGCCGCAGGTCGGCGAGCAGTGCCCACGCGCCGCCCGTCTCGTCGCGCTGATCCGGCGCGCCTTCGGCACGGACCGCCAGATCGGCGTTGCGGCGACTGCCGTCGGCGAGGGCCACCTCGACGCCATCGGGCCGTTGTCGCACCTCGGTGACGTTCATCGGACGAACGACTTCGATCGACGGCTGCGCCGCCACGGCGGTTGCGAGCGCGGCCAGCAGATCGCCATAGAGCACCGTGGCACCGAGCTCGGCGCCGTCGAAATCGGCCGCCGATATCCGCGTCGCGCCAAAATCGCCGGCCGAACTGACCAGCACCTCGCGTATCGGCGCCCGTGGCGGTAGGTTCGGCCCGAGAATCGGCGCCAGGATGTCCCAGGTGCCGCGCGAGAGCGCGAGCAGCCGGCCATCGGCACGCGCCTGCTCCAGCGGCCTGGCATCGATGACGACCGAGGCCATGGCGTGTCTGGCGAGCAGTGCGGCACAGGTCAGGCCTATCGGGCCGCCGCCAATGATGATCGCGTCGCGCATCGTGCTGCTCAGCGCGTCCCCGGCGCCGGAGGGCTGCCTGCGCGTTGCGCCGACAATTCGGCGTCGAGCGCATTGAGTTCGTCGACGGTGCCGATGTTGTGCCAGCGGCCGCCGAAGTGCTCGCCGCTGACCCGGCCCTGGTCGACGAAGCGATACAGCCACGGAAAGAGCTTGGCCCGACCGGGCGCGAGGTCGACAAACAGCGCCGGCGAAAAGATGCCGATGTTGCCGTAGGTCAGGTGCGGCCGCTGAAGCGTGATTCGTCCACCGGCCAGGCCCATGTCGCCGTTCGGATGCGATCGCGGGTTGTCGACCAGCACCAGATGGGCATCGGCCGCACCGCGGGCAATCGCGGCCAGCGGTTCGGCCAGTACGCAGTAATCGAAATCCGTCACGATGTCGCTGCTCGCGGCGATGAAAGGGGCCGCACCCAGCAGCGGCAGCGCATGGACGACGCCGCCCAATGTCTCGAGCGCCTCCTCGGCCGTTTCGCCTTCCCGCGAGTAGGTCAGCGTGGTGCCATAGCGGCGCCCGTCGCCCAGCGTGCGCTCGATCTGCTGCGCCAGGTGCGCGGTGTTGATGACGATTTCGCGCACACCGGCGCGCACCAGCGCTTCGATCTGCCATTCGATCAGTCGACGGCCGCCGACGCGCAACAACGGCTTGGCCGTTACGTCAGAGCGCGGTCGCATCCGTTCGCCGCGCCCGGCGGCAAAGAGCAGGGCCTTCATGCCGTTGTCGGCGAGCAGCAATCGGTGGCCGTTGATAGATGCGTCATCGGGCGGTCCCTGCGTGAATGTTCAAAGGTATCGAGCGCCGGTCGCCGCCTAGAACGTAAACCCGCTCCGCGGTTCGACGCCTTCGATGTCGTCGAGCAGCCGCGCCAGCGGCGCCAGTTCGCGGTAGCGGCGCGCAACGGCACGTACGTAGACGATGAAACGCGGCGTGTCGACGAGATAGTTGGGCTTGCCGTCGCGATAGTGGATGCGGGCGAAGATGCCGAGCACCTTCAGGTGCCGCTGCAGCCCCATCCACTCGAAGTTCCGGTAGAACACGGCGAAATCTTCGCCGACCGGCAGACCGGCCCGGCGCGCGCGATCCCAGTAGCGCACCGTCCAGTCGAGCACGCGCTCCTCGGGCCAGGATACGAACGCGTCCCGGAACAGCGACACCACATCGTAGGTGATCGGCCCGAACACCGCGTCCTGAAAATCGAGAATGCCCGGATTCGGGTCGGCTACCATCAAATTGCGCGGCATGAAGTCGCGGTGGACGAATACCTGGGGCTGCGCCAGGCACACGTCGAGAATTTGTCGCCACAGCGACGCCAATGTTTTCTGCTGGGCCGCGCTGAGGCTGACGTGTAGGTGACGGCCGAGGTACCACTCTGGAAACAGATCGAGTTCGCGCCTGAGCAGCGCCTCGCTGTAGGGCGGCAGCGCGTCGGGCCGGCTCGCCTGCTGCCAGCGAATCAGCGCGCCAATGGCGAAGCCGAAAAGCTCGTCGGCATTGGCCTCGTTCAGCGCGGCCAGATAGGTCGTGCTGCCCAGATCGCTGAGCAGCAGGAATCCCAGATCGAGGTCCTGTGCCAGCACGCGCGGCGCGTTCAGCCCGGCCTCGTGCAGCAGCGCCGCTACCCGCAGAAACGGCCGGCTGTCCTCCCGCTCAGGCGGCGCATCCATGGCGATCGCGGTGCCGCCCTCGACGCCGCCCGCGTCCAGGCGGAAATAACGGCGAAAGCTTGCGTCGGCCGACGCCGGTCGCAGTGTGTCGCTTGCCAGCGCCAGATCCGCCGGCAACTGCGCCAGCCAGCGCTGCAGGGCCTGCTGGCGCAGGTCAACCGCCGGATCCATGGATTTGATGTGATGCCGACCGCCGTGTTCGTCCGCCATCGCCAAGGTCGCGCGCAGCGTTCCGATGCGTCAGCGCAGGATTCAAGGACACGGTTCCTATAATAGCCACGCGTTCCTGCGCTGCCTTCCTGCGCTGCCTTTCACCACGCCTTTCGCACCGCGCCGCGCCTTCGATTGCGATCTCTCCGCCTACTCTTTGCGATCGCGCCGTGCCTGCTGCTGTGGGCCGCTGGCGCGCGAGCGGAGCCGCCGCAGTTGCGGCTCGAACGCGCGCTGGGCGAAGGGCGCGCGCCAACGCGTGCGGAAGGCGCATCGTTCGTACGCGCCGACCGGGTCTTCGGTGAGGTCGATGAGCGCGTGACGCTGGAAGGCTCGGCGGAAATACGCCGCGGCGGTACTGTCCTGCGCGGCGATCACATCACCTACGCGGTGGCCAGCGATGAAGTCGAAGTCACCGGTCACGCGCGCGTATTCCGCGACGGCGTGGCGTTCTTCGGGCCGAGCCTGAAGCTGCGCGTCGATGCGCGCACGGGCGCGATGCCCGAGGCGGGTTTCACCTATGCGCCGCAGCAGGGTCGCGGCACCTCGAAACTGATTGAATTCCTCGAGGGCGACCGCGTGCGCTTCAACGAAGCGACCTATACGACTTGCGCGCCCGGTGATGACTCCTGGTACGTGCGCGCCAGCCGCCTCACGCTCGACCGTGATGACGAGGTCGGCATCGCGACCGGCGCTTCGGTGCATTTTCAAGGGGTGCCGATTCTGGCCTCGCCTTACTTCCAGTTCCCGCTCGGCGACCGTCGGCGCAGCGGCCTGCTGGCGCCGTCGCTTGGCCTGAATTCGCGTCTCGGTGCCGAGGTCACCGTCCCCTACTACTGGAACATTGCGCCGAATCATGACGCGACGATCACGCCGCGCATCATGGCCCGCCGCGGGATCCTGCTCGGCACCGAGTTCCGCTACCTGGAGCCGAACTTCCGCGGCACGGTCGAGTACGACGTGATCCCGGACGACCGCGTCTACGGCGGTTCGCGCGATCTGCTGACGCTGCGGCACCAGTACGGCAGTCCCTCGGGCCTGACCGGCGGCGTCAACTACAGCCACGTTTCCGACGACCGCTTCCTGGCCGACTTCTCGCGCAACATCGTCGGCGCCTCGCAGCTGGTGCTGCCGCAGGAGGCGTTCGTTGCCTATGCGCAGCCGCGCTGGAGCACGACGCTGCGGGTGGCGAAAAACCAGACGCTGCAGGATCCGCTGGCGCCGGTTGAAAAGCCCTACGAACGCGTGCCGCAGCTGTCGTTGAGCGCGGCGAGCCGGCCGGTGGCCGGCTTCGAAGCCGGCGTGGCGATGGAGGCCACGCGCTTCGAACATCCCACCCTGGAAGACGGGTCGCGACTGGTGGTCAACCCGAAGGTGTCTTACCCGGTTCGTGCTCCGGGCTACTTCGTGGTTCCAAAACTGCAGTGGCATGCGACCTGGTACCGGCTCGACGATGCGATCCGGCCGGACGCGGCGCCGAGCCGCCAGCTGCCGATCGCCTCGATAGACAGTGGCCTCGTCTTCGAGCGCCAGGCGCGCTGGTTCGGCGAGCCGTCGCTGCAGACGCTGGAGCCGCGGCTTTTCTACGCCTACGCGCCGTTCCGGGACCAGTCGCAGCTGCCGAATTTCGACAGCGCGGTGGCCGATTTCAATTTCACGCAGCTGTTCAGCGAGAACTTCTTTTCCGGTTCCGACCGCATCGGCGAGAGCAATCAGCTGACGGCTGCGCTCGTCGGGCGCGTGCTCGATCCCTCGACAGGAGCCGAGCGTCTTCGTGCGGCCGTTGGCCAGCGCTTCTACTTCGCGCCGCAGCGCGTGACACTGCCCGGCGGGGCCACGCGAGCGGGCAGCGAATCGGACGTGCTGGTGGCGGTGCGCGGCGCCATCGCGCGGCACTTCATCACCGACGTTACCGTGCAGCATTCGACGCTCGAGCGAAGACTGGTGCGGGCGTCGGCTTCGCTGCGCTGGCAGCCGCGGCCGGGTTCGGTCGTCAGCCTCGCCTACCGGTTCAAGCTCGACGAGATCGAGCAGGTCGACATCGCCAGCCAATGGCCGATCTCGGCGCGCTGGTACGGTGTCGGCCGTGCCAACTATTCGTTGCGCGAGCGGCGCTGGGTCGAAGTGCTGGCCGGATTCGAATACCGCGACGATTGCTGGGCGGTGCGCGTGGTCGCGCAGCGGTTTGCGACCATCGCGCAGACGGCGACGACTTCGCTGTTTGTCCAGC
>JBFGOX010000275.1:0-4661 GCA_041565015.1 Burkholderiaceae bacterium | reverse complement strand
GCTGGCGCCGGTCGAGGCGGGCGGTCGTGGCTGACGACGCCCGCATCACGCTCGGCGACTGGGCATCGGTACGCGAGCTGGCCGCCGCGATCCGCCACGCCGTATTCGTCGTCGAGCAGAAGGTGCCGGTCGACATCGAACTCGACGAGTTCGATGCCGTCAGCGTCCACGCGCTGGCCTTCGACGGCGATGGCGTGGCGGTCGGCACCGGCCGGCTGCTGCCTGACGGGCACATCGGACGCATGGCGGTGCTGCGGCACGCGCGCGGCTCAGGCGTGGGCGGCGCGTTGCTGCGGGCGTTGATGGCCGCCGCGCGCGAACGCGGCTTCGGCGAAGTGCAGCTGAACGCGCAGACGCACGCGCTCGCGTTCTATGCGCGTTTTGGCTTCGTCGCCGAAGGCGAGGAATTCGACGACGCCGGCATCCCGCACCGGGCGATGCGTCGCTCGGTTTGACGACGGCCGGGCGGAAAACGGCCGCGCAGGCCGCTAGCCGGCCTTGCCGGCGCCCGACACCGGCGGCGTCATCGAGCCGGCGCCGTCAAGCGTGAACTCGAAGTGCCGATCCCGATGGCCGTCCGGCGTATCGGCGTCGAAACTGCGCTCGATGAAGTTGACCACGCCATCGCGACGGATGGTGACGACCGTCGTCGAGCGCGTGCCGTAGCCGTTGGCGCGGATCTGGATCGGCGCCAGCACGCGCTCCCAGTCGAGCGGCACGCCGGTCGACGGCAACTCGTGGTCGCGAACCGGCTGCCGGTCAGCCATGATCGACAAGATCGCTTCGGGCTCGACGCGACTGGCCAGCGTGCAGGCAAAGCGGGCGACGGCGCGGGTGACCTTGGGCCACGGCGTGTCGAGAAAGGCGTTGGACAGGCCGTAGATACCCGGTGCCAGCGTGCGCGGCCCCTGCCGGCGGCGATTGGTGAAATACACCAGCTGCGATGCGACCTTGCCCGCAAGCGGCAGATCGGCGACGAGCAGATTGAAGCCGTTGTATGTCGACAGGCGCTGCGCCTGGGCGTGCAGCCAGCGCGCGGGCGATTGCGCGCTCTGCAGCGCCTCGACGGTGATCAGGCCGCGCGACGGCGCGTGCGGATTGCGCTCGCTGGGTGCGCGCACGTTCGTCACCAACGCGATCCGGCCCCCGCGGGTCAACCCCAGCCAGGTGCCGCCGGCTTCCTCATCGCGCCCGGCGAGCAGGGCGACGCTCTGGCCCCACCAGGACGCCGGACGCGAACTGCGCGCGTAGAACTCGTCGCGATTCAGCGCCAGCACGAGAGGAAAGTCGGGGTGCGCATGCCACGCGATGACGGCGAGGCACATGTCAGCGCTCCTCGAAGCGTTCGGTGCGCCGTTGCGCCACGAGCGCCGGCGGCAGGTTCGCGCGCGCGACCGCTTCCGTCAGTGCACGACCGAATGCGTCCGGCTGCGCGACGCGCTCGTAGATCTCGAGCAGCGTCGTCGCGCCATTGCCGTCGGCGCGCTGCATCAGCCGCGTGTGCACGCCGGTTGCCTGATGCACCGACTGCAGCAGCGCGCGGATGCGCGGCTCCAGTTCCGGCAGCGCCGCCCGGTCGAGCTTGTAGTAGACGAACCAGTCCTGCATCGGCTGCACCCGCACCTCAGGCGGTGACGTCGAAGACGTCGTAGGGCAGGGGTCGCAGTTCAAGGGCCGGTCCGTCGGGCGCATGCAGGCACAGGGGCCCATCGGCTTTTTCGAGCGTGCACTCGATCAGCAGGTCGCAGCCGCCATCAGGACTGCTTGCAGCCATCACCACGTTGCCCGCCGGTTCGCTTTCTCCCGCGGCGAAGACATCGGCACCGGCTGTCGTGGCCGTCGCGCAATGCGCGCGCTGCATCCGGCGCTTGAGCTTGCCGCGGTACTGGCTGCGCGCAACGACTTCCTGCCCCGGATAGCAGCCCTTGCTGAAACTGACACCGCCGACGACTTCGAAGTTGATCATCTGCGGCACGAACTTTTCCTGGGTGGCGGCAAATACGGTCGGCACAGCGGCGTCGATCTCGCTCCACCAGAACACGCCGCTGGGCACCGGCCGGATATCGTCCAATCGCGCCTGCAAGACTTCGGCCTGCGCCGACGGCAGCAGCAGCAGAAACCGTTCGGCAACGCGCAGCGCGGGCTGCAGCCGGGCCAGGCGCGCACCGTCGAGAAGCACGCAGCCCGCCGCTTGCTCCGGCACGACGTCGAAGATCGCTCGCAGCCGCGCGGCGGCGCCTTCACCGAAGACGGCCCAGGAACGCCATGCGGCCGAATCGTCGGCGAGTTTCGCTTTCGCGCGCAGCACGAACATCGAAAGCCGCTTCAGTACGCCGGGCAGCAGTTCCTTCGGCAGCAGCAGATAGATACCGTGTTCGTCGCGCCAGGTCCGCATCGTCGCCAGCAGGCGACCCTTGGGTGTGCAATAGCCGTTCAGCGCCAGTTGATCGGCGCCAAGCTTGACGATCTCATTGGTCAGCTGGCCGTGCAGGAAAGCCGCGGCGTCGGCGCCTGTGGCCGCAATGACGCCGAGTTCGGAAAGCTCGGCCCGCACGGGCGCGCGCAGCGCGGCGGCACCTTCAGCGGCGCTGAAGTGCCAGCCGCCGGCTGCGGACTCGGAGACGACCGGCGCGCCGGCCGGTGCGGGGTTCGGGACTTCGACTGTCATGACGAGTGGGCAAGGTCCTCGCGCCGGAGTCCGGTGCGCATGAAAAGTATTATAGGAACGCATGAGCGCGCCACCGTACCGATCGCCCGCCGGTCAGCAGGGCCGAATGATGCTGGTCCTGCTGTCGATCGTCGCCGCGCTGGCGCTCGCCGCAGGCGCCGTCTACCATCTTTATCAGCAGCCGCTGGCGGTCCGCGGCGAGCGGGTCGAAATCAGCGTGCCTGCCGGCGCTTCGGCACGCGCCATCGCGCGCACGTTGCGCGAGCAGGGCGTGCAGATCAATACCGAACTGTTCGTTCTGGTCGCGCGGCTGACCGAGGCGACGAAGTCGCTGCGTGCCGGGCGCTACGAAATCGTTCGCGGCATGCGGCTGCGCGACGTGATCGAACGTCTGCGCCGCGGCGAAACGCTGAAGGAAAAACTGACCATCGTCGAAGGCTGGACGTTTCGGGAAATGCGCGCGGCGCTGGCGGCACATCCGCAACTGCGACATGCAAGCGGGAAGATGAACGACGTCGAGGTGCTGGCTGCGATCGGCGTGACCGAAGCGCATCCGGAAGGGTTGTTCGCGCCCGACACCTACGTCTTCGATGCCGGCTCCAGCGACCTCGACGTCCTGCGCCAGGCCTATCGGGCCCAGATGACGCGACTGCAGCGGGCATGGGACGAGCGGACGGCCGATCTGCCGCTGAAGACGCCCTATGAAGCGCTGATCCTCGCTTCGATCGTCGAGAAGGAAACCGGCCAAGAGGCGGAGCGGGCCCGCATCGCCGGCGTATTCATCAACCGGCTGCGAACCGGCATGCTGTTGCAGACCGATCCGACGGTGATCTACGGCCTCGGCGAGCGCTTCGACGGCAATCTGCGCAAGCGCGATCTGACCGCCGATACGCCCTACAACACGTACACGCGCGGCGGTCTGCCGCCGACACCGATCGCGCTGCCCGGGACGGCGTCGATCAGGGCCGCACTGAAGCCCGAGCCGACGCGGGCGCTGTACTTCGTGTCGCGTGGCGACGGCAGCTCGCAGTTCTCCGAATCGCTGGCCGAACACAATCGCGCAGTCGTGAAATACCAGCTGGGTGGCCAGCGATGAGCGCAGCGCGCCGGCGGGAACGCACGCGGCCGCAACGTGGGACGGGCCCTCGCCGGGCTAGAGGGGCTGCATGAGCACGCGCGGGCGCTTCATCACCTTCGAGGGCATCGACGGTGCCGGCAAGAGCACGCAGCTGCGCTTCGTCGAAACGCTGCTGCGCGGGCGCGGGGTCGACGTCGTACTGACGCGCGAGCCGGGCGGCACGCCCGTCGGCGAGGCCCTGCGCGAGCTGATCCTGCACCGTGCGATGCAACCGCGCACCGAAACGCTGCTGATGTTCGCCGCGCGCTCCGAGCATGTGGCGACGGTGATCGAGCCGGCGCTGGCCTCCGGCCGCTGGGTGCTGTGCGACCGCTTCACCGATGCCACGTATGCGTACCAGTCGGGCGGACGCGGACTGCCGCCGGCCGATATCGCCGCGCTCGAACGCTGGGTGCACGCGGACCTGCAACCGGACCTGACGCTGCTGTTCGACCTGGAACCCGAGATTGCAGCATCGAGACTGGCGCGGGCGCAACGCAGCGACCGTTTCGAGCGCGAGCAGCGGCAGTTCTTCGCCCGCGTGCGCGCCAGTTACCGGGCGCGCGCCGAGGCGCATCGGCACCGCTTCGTCGTCATCGGCACCGCACAGGACAAGAACGTGGTGGAGGGGCTGATCGGCGAGGCGCTGCGAGCTTGGCTGTGAGCGGTCAGCGTCGCTACCGGAGCCCGCTGCAGGCCGCGCCTGCCGTCGATGCGTTGCCACTCACGGCGGGGCCCGACTGATGTTGCGCCGGTTGCCATGGATGGAATCGCCCTGGCGGCGGCTGCCGCCGCTCGCGTCACGCGGCGTGCATGCGGTGCTGCTTCATGGGGCGCCGGGCATCGGCAAGAAGAATCTGGGCCTCGATTTTGCCG
>JBFGOX010000274.1:0-4671 GCA_041565015.1 Burkholderiaceae bacterium | reverse complement strand
CGGCGCCGGTGCCGGCAGCGTCAGCGCCGGATGCACATCCAGTTTCGAGCAGCCCTTGCCCGCCCCGGTGTTCTGGTAGGTCTTGCGGCCGTCGGCGTCCTGGCAGACATAGATGTCGCCGCTCGCCCGAACGAACGCCGGGAAAGTCAGCGCAAGCGCTGAGGCTGCAAGAATAGTTGCGGTCACTGCCTTCATACGACGGAGTGTAAGGGAGGGCGTCCGACGCCAGCATCGGCAATTGGGCTGAGCCTTTTGGCTCAGCTCGAGCCGACGTGCGGAGCGATTCTGCGCTTGGCATGCAAGGCAATGGATGAGGACGGGCCGGCCAAGGGGCGGTCGCCCGCCCCCCCGCGCCGACCGAACACCCGTGCGCCTCAGAGCCCGTAGTACATGTCGAACTCGATCGGATGCGTCGTCATCCGGAACCGAGTGACCTCTTCCATCTTCAGCGTGATGTAGGCATCGATCAAGTCGTTGCTGAACACGCCGCCGCGCGTCAGGAATTCGCGGTCCTTGTCGATGGCCTCCAGCGCCTCGTCGAGCGAAGCGCAAGGATGCGGAATCTTCGCTGCCTCTTCCGGCTCCAGGTCGTACAGGTTCTTGTCCATCGGTTCGCCCGGATGGATCTTGTTCTGCACGCCGTCGAGGCCGGCCATCATCAGCGCAGCGAAGGCCATGTAGGGGTTCGCCGTCGGATCCGGGAAACGCACTTCGACGCGCCGCCCCTTCGGATTCGACACGTACGGAATGCGGCAGGACGCCGAACGATTGCGCGCCGAGTACGCCAGGTTGATCGGCGCCTCGAAGCCCGGCACCAGACGCTTGTACGAATTGGTTCCCGGGTTGGTGATCGCGTTCAGCGCCTTGGCGTGCTTGATCACGCCGCCGATGTAATAGAGGGCGAACTCGGACAGCCCGGCGTAACCGTTGCCGGCGAACAGATTGGTGCCGTCCTTGAAGATCGACTGGTGCACGTGCATGCCCGAGCCGTTGTCGCCGACCACCGGCTTCGGCATGAAGGTCGCCGTCTTGCCATAGCTGGCGGCGACGTTCCACACCGTGTACTTCAGGATCTGCAGCCAGTCGGCGCGCTTGACCAAGGTTGCGAACTTGGTGCCGATTTCGCACTGGCCGGGCGCGGCCACTTCGTGGTGATGCACCTCGACTTCGACGCCCTGCTGCTCGAGCAGCAGGCAGATCTCCGAGCGGATGTCCTGCAGCGAGTCAGTCGGCGGCACGGGAAAGTAGCCGCCCTTGACGGCGGGCCGGTGCGCCAGATTGCCGGCCTCGTAATCGAGGCCAGTCGACCAGGGCGCCTCTTCCGACTTGATCTTGACGTACGAACCCCACATGCCCGAGTCCCAGGTCACCGAGTCGAAGATGAAGAACTCGGGCTCCGGGCCAAAGTAGGCGGTATCGCCGATGCCGGTCGATTTCAGGTACGCCTCGGCGCGCTTGGCCAGCGAGCGCGGGTCGCGGTCGTAGCCCTTTCCGGTCGACGGCTCAACGACGTCGCAGGTCAGGATCAGCGTGTTTTCCTCGCGGAACGGATCCATGCGCGCCGAGTCCGGATCGGGCATCAGCAGCATGTCGGACGCCTCGATCCCCTTCCATCCGGCAATCGACGAGCCGTCGAAGGCATGGCCATGCTCGAATTTGTCGAGGTCGACCACCTTGGCAGGCACCGAGACGTGCTGTTCTTTGCCTTTGGTGTCGGTGAAGCGCAAGTCAACGAAGCGGACTTCGTTGTCGGCGATCATCTTGATGACGTCTTTGGGCGTCCCCATGAATCGTTCTCCTTAAGCGAAAAATGGACGGTGAAGCAACAACGCGGTGATTTCACGGCCGCCAGGCACGACGTCACGGCCAACATCACTACGTGTCTTCTAAGCACGAACCGTGCCGTGGCGCACCAAGGCCGCTTCGGCGACGCACCGCTGTTGTGCATCAAGGCTTTGCAGTCACGTCCAGAGATTGGCGGTGAACTAAAGTCCAGACGGGTCGCAGCGAAACGGTGCGTATCGCACCTGAACGGTGCATTATGCACCTTTACAGCCTACTCTGACCCGGTCTGGGGCGAGCGCAGAAAGAGACTCTGCAGATCAGTGAGAAACCTTCGACCTAGAACAGTCGGGGCGATCTCGTGCAGATCGCGTCGCAGAAGTCCGCGCGCCTCTGCCTGCTGCAGCGCCGATTCGATCGAGGACAGTGGCAGGCCGGTGCGCTCGCTGAACAGCCGGATCGGCACGCCGTCGTTCAGCCGCAGTGCATTGAGCATGAACTCGAAGGCCAGATCGCCACGTCGGACTTCGGCCGACTCGGCCAAGGCGTTGCCGGCGAGCGCATGCTCGATGTAGGTGGCAGGTTGTCGCAGTCGCGACTGGCGCAGGATGCGATTCGGAAATGAAATCTTGCTGTGCGCACCGGCGCCGATGCCGAGGTAGTCACCGAACTGCCAGTAGTTCACGTTGTGGCGGCATGATTTGCCGACCTTGGCATAAGCGGAAACCTCGTAGTGCCGGTAGGCGGCAGTTGCAAGCTGCGCTTCAATCCATTCGTGCATTGCCGCAGCCGTGTCGTCATCGGGAAGCGGCGGCGGGTACTTGGCGAAGACCGTGTTCGGCTCGATCGTCAACTGGTAAAGCGACAGGTGGGCAGGCGCCAGGGCCAGTGCCTGTTCGACGTCGCGCCGCATGGCCTGCAGCGACTGCGCCGGCAACGCATACATCAGGTCGAGATTGAAATTGTCGAATGCGACGGCCGCGGCTTCGATCGCGGCCAGCGCCTGAGCGCGATCGTGGATGCGACCGAGTCGCCGCAACTGTTCGTCGTCAAATGACTGCACGCCGATCGACAGCCGATTGACACCCGCCGCTCGAAAAGCGGCGAACTTCGCCGCCTCGAAAGTGCCAGGATTGGCCTCGAGCGTGACCTCGCAGTCGGCGGCCAACGGCAGCCGCGCGCGCAATGCCGACAGCAAGCGCTCGAGCCCGGCCGCCGACAGCAGGCTCGGCGTACCGCCGCCGAAGAAGATACTGATGACGCGCCGGCCCCAAATCAGCGGCAGCGCAACGTCGAGGTCGGCGCACAACGCATCGAGGTAGCGTGACTCTGGAATGGCCTGAACACCGCCCGTGGCCTCGTGCGAGTTGAAGTCGCAGTAGGGGCATTTGCGCACGCACCACGGAAAATGCACGTACAGCGCCAGCGGCGGAAGCGCCGGCAACTGCAGCGTGCCAGGGCGCAGCAGCGCCGCGACGTCGACCACCGGCGCCGATGGCCGCGGCTGCAGCACGATCATCCCCATTGCCAGTCGGCGGCCAGTCGGCACGCCAGCTCACGCATCGCTTGGCCGCGGTGGCTGATCCGGTTCTTGACTTCCGGCTTCAGTTCGGCGGCCGTGCAGTTCAGTTCGGGTAGCCAGAAGTGCGGGTCGTAGCCGAAACCGTTGCGGCCGCGCGGCTCGTCGATCACTTCCCCGGCCCAGCGCCCATCGGTGATCAGCGGTACCGGATCGGCCGCGCCGCGAACGGCGGCGAGCACGCACACATAGTGGCCGCGCCGATCGGCAAACGGTGCCAGCGCCCGCACCAGCGCGGCATTGTTGGCAGCATCGCCGCGGCCTTCGCCCGCGAAGCGCGCCGATCGCACGCCAGGGGCGCCGCCGAGCGCCGTACAGCACAATCCGGAATCGTCGGCGAGCGCCGGCAGCCCGGTTGCCGCGGCTGCGTGACGCGCCTTGGCCAGTGCGTTCTCGACGAAGGTCGGGTGCGGCTCGTCAGCGGGGCCTACACCGAACGTGCGCTGCGCAAGCACCTCGATGCCCAGCGGCGCCAGCAGCGCGGCAAACTCGCGCAGCTTGCCCGGATTGTCCGAGGCCAGCACCAGCCTGCCCATGAGCACAGTGCGCCCGACGGAGTCGATCAACGAATCTCGAGCGCGTCGCGCTGCCTGGCCACCAATGCCGCGATCGCCGCGCGCGCTGCGCTGAGCATCGCGTCGAGGTCCTGCTGCGCAAATGGCGCCCCTTCGGCGGTGCCTTGCACTTCGACGAAGCCGCCGCCGCCGGTCATCACGACGTTCATGTCGGTTTCGCAGGTCGAATCCTCGGCGTAATCGAGATCGACCAATACGCGCCCCTGATGCAGGCCCACTGAGACGGCGGCCACGAAATCGCGCACCGGAACTTCGCCGATCAGCGCACGTTGCTTCAGCCAGCGCAGCGCATCGTAGGCGGCGACGAAGGCGCCTGTGATCGACGCGGTCCGCGTGCCGCCGTCCGCCTGCAGCACGTCGCAATCGATCTGCAGCGTTCGTTCGCCAAGGCGCGACAGGTCGGTGACCGCGCGCAGACTGCGGCCGATGAGCCGCTGGATTTCCAGCGTGCGACCGCCCTGTCGACCGCGAGCGGCCTCACGCTCGCTGCGCGTGTGCGTGGCGCGCGGCAGCATGCCATATTCGGCGGTGAGCCATCCCTGCCCTTTGCCCTTCAGGAATTGGGGCACCCGTTCGTCGATCGACGCCGTGCACAGCACGCGGGTGTCGCCGAACTCGATCAACGCCGAGCCCTCCGCATGGCGGGCAAAGCCACGCGTAATCCGGACCGGGCGCAGGCCGTCAGAAGCGCGGCCATAGGAGCGCGCGCTCATTTGCCCTGGATCAGCCTGCTCG
>JBFGOX010000273.1:0-4708 GCA_041565015.1 Burkholderiaceae bacterium | reverse complement strand
GCGGCGAGCCGCTTGCGGCCCTTGGCGCGGCGCGCATTCAAGATCGCTCGGCCCCCGCGACTGCGCATGCGGACCAGAAATCCGTGCGTGCGCTTGCGCTTGACAACCGAGGGCTGAAAGGTACGTTTGGTGGACATGGTCAGGAATTCCTGCGTGAAAGCTGCTGCGCGGCGCCGCAGGCGGACTGGGCCTGATTGACACGATCGGCCCCGCGGCCGTTACCGCTAGGCCAATCGCCGGCAGGAGCGCCGTGCTTCGCGAGTCGCGAAAAGCCCACTATTAGACGCGATGGGCGCGGGTTGCGTCAAACCGGCGCCGGGCAGGAATTGCGCGCGGCGAACTCAGTCGGACTCGCAGCCGCATCCCTATCCACAGAGATTGGGGCCTTATGCACAGCGGTTTGTCAGCCAAAAAAAAATATTGCTGGCAAACCAAGCGGACGGTGCCGAGTGTGAGCGGACACTATCCGCTGATGACAACCGTGCTGGCCATCCGCTCTTGCTCACGCAGTAGGCAGTCGCGCCGGGCTTGTGGATAACCGCCGCCTTGCTGGCTAGACTGCCGCCCATTCGTTCGCTACTGGACCACATTCGGTTGCTGCCGAAGAGCGGTTCGAGGCGGAGGGAATTTCGGCTTTCGTGACGGCGCGGCCACGAAAAACAATCAATAAAATCGCCCTTCTCTCGTTTACTGCCGAAAAAAGCTAACAAAAGCCGAGTTCCGCCGGGCGGAGCATCGGTCACCGGGGATGCAACGCGCTGAAATGATCGAGATCTGGACCGACTGCTCCAAGCGGCTGGAGCGAGAACTCACTCCGCAACAATATCTGGCCTGGATCAAGCCTTTACGGCCGATTGCCTACGATGCCGATGCGCGTCAGTTGCGGATCGGGGCACCTAACCGTATCAAACTCGACACGGTACGGGCCCAGTTCGCCTCGCGCATCCGGGCGGCCGCCGCCGATGCCGCTCGGCATCCGGTCGATGTGCTGTTCGAGGTGACCCCAGCCGCGATCGACGGCCAGTCGATCGACCGCGCTACCGAGGCGGCGAACGCCGCCTACATCGACCAGAACGCGCCGCAGGTGCTCAACGATGGCGCGGCGTTACCCGCCATCGGCAGCGAGCAGTTCGAACGGGCGCGGCTGCAGTCTGCGCTGACTTTCGACACGTTCGTCACCGGCAAGGCCAATCAACTGGCGCGGGCGGCGGCGATGCAGGTCGCCGAGAATCCCGGCGGCTCCTACAACCCGCTGTTCCTGTACGGCGGCGTCGGCCTCGGCAAGACCCACCTGGTACACGCGGTCGGCAACGCCATCCTGGCACGCAACCCCAAGGCGCGCGTGCGCTACATCCACGCGGAAACCTATGTCAGCGACGTCGTGCGCGCCTACCAGCGCAAGGCTTTCGATGATTTCAAGCGCTACTACCACTCGCTCGACCTGCTGCTGATCGATGACATCCAGTTCTTCGGCGGCAAGAGCCGCACGCAGGAAGAGTTCTTCTACGCCTTCGAGGCACTGGTAGCCAACCGCAAGCAGATCATCATCACCTCGGACACCTATCCGAAGGAACTGAAGGACATCGAGGATCGGCTGGTGTCGCGTTTCTCGTCGGGCCTGACCGTCGGCATCGAGCCGCCCGAACTCGAAATGCGGGTGGCGATCCTGCTGAAGAAGGCCGAACTCGAACACGCCGAACTGGCCGAGGACGTCGCTTTTTTTGTCGCCAAGAACCTGCGCAGCAACGTGCGCGAACTGGAAGGCGCACTGCGCAAGGTGCTGGCCTTTGCCTCCTTCCACAGCCGCCCGCTGACCGTCGAGCTGGCCCGCGAGGCGCTGAAGGACCTGCTCGGCGCCAGCACGGGCCAGATCACGGTCGAGCTGATCCAGAAGACGGTCGCCGAGTACTACAAGATCAAGGTCTCCGACATGTTCAGCAAGCGGCGGCCGACATCAATCGCCCTGCCGCGCCAGGTGGCGATGTACCTGGCCAAGGAACTGACCCAGAAGAGCCTGCCCGAGATCGGCGAACTGTTCGGCGGCCGCGATCACACCACGGTCCTGCACGCCGTGCGCAAGGTCAGCCAGCAACGCGGCAAAGACAGCGAAATGAACCACGCGCTGCACGTGCTCGAACAGACGCTGAAAAGCTGATCGGGCGCTGCCGCGACCCCCCCGAAAAGTCTGTGGACACCGGTGCAGCACGGCTGTGGACAGCCGTGGGAAAATGCAGGGTTGCCCAAAGAGCCGGCCGACTTGTTCCGCACCGTCCACAGGCGTTAGATGTCCAAAAGACGTGCTTGCCCACAGGGCTGCCGCAGCCGCAAGTGGTTGGCGTGCAAGCCGATTGGCTTGTTGTCCCCAGCCGGCGGCAGGGCTTATTAACTACCTGTTCTTGATCTGAAAGAAAAGGAAAACAATGCAACTCGTCAAAGCCGGCCGCGATGCATTGCTCAAACCGCTGCAGGTCGTCAGCGGCATCGTCGAGCGACGGCAGACGCTGCCGATACTGGCCAATGTTCTGGTTCGCAAGGATGGCGAGCAGGTGTCGCTGACGGCCACCGACCTCGAGATCCAGATCCAGACGCAGGCGCCCATCGGCGCTGGCCGCGACGCGGCGGCGACGACGGTTTCGGCACGCAAGCTGGTCGACATCCTGCGCGCGCTGCCGGAGGCCGATGTTGCGTTGTCGCTGGCCGGCAAGAAACTCACGGTCCAATCGGGCCGCAGCCGCTTCAACCTGCAAACGATGGCGGCCGACGAGTTTCCGACGGTTGCGGTGGCCGAGTACACGGCCGATTTTCAACTGGCAAGCGGCACGCTGAAGTACCTGCTCGGCATGGTGCATTACGCGATGGCCGCGCAGGACATCCGCTACTACCTCAACGGCATGCTGCTGGTGGTCGAAGGGGCGACGGTTCGTGCCGTCGCCACCGACGGACACCGACTGGCGCTCGCCGAAGTGGCCAAGGACGGCGATGCGGCCAGCCGTGTCGAGGCGATCATCCCGCGCAAGACGATCCACGAACTGGCCCGGCTGCTGCCGGACAGCCCGGACGAAACGGTGCGTGTGCAGGTGGCGTCCAGCCAGGTCAAACTGTCCTTCGGTGGCATCGAACTGATCTCCAAGCTGGTCGAGGGCAAGTTCCCCGACTACACGAAGGTGATCCCGGTGGGCAACACGCGCAAGTTCACGATCGGTCGTGAACTGCTGGCCGCCGCCCTGCAGCGGGCCGCGATCCTGACCACCGACAAGTTCAAGGGCGTGCGGCTGGTGCTCGGCGCCGGCAGCCTGAAGATCAACTCGACCAACTCCGACCAGGAAGACGCGCAGGAAGAACTCGAGATCGACTACACCGGGGAGGGTCTCGACATCGGCTTCAACGTCACTTATCTGCTCGACGTGCTGGCCAATCTGAAGTGCGAACAGGTGTGTTTTTCGCTCGGCGACGCGCTCGGCAGCGCGCTGATCACGATGCCTGATTCGGAAAAGTTCAAGTACGTCGTGATGCCGATGAGGATCTAAGGAAGCAATGGCAGCAGTACCCACCCCGCCGGAGGCGCAGTCGGTCGACGGCAACATCGCAGGCGACTACGGCGCCGGCAGCATCCAGATCCTCGAAGGCCTCGAGGCCGTGCGCAAGCGGCCGGGCATGTACATCGGCGACACGCAGGACGGCACCGGCCTGCATCACATGGTCTTCGAGGTCGTCGACAACGCCATCGACGAAGCACTGGCCGGATATTGCGACGACATCGTCGTCACCATCCACACCGACAACTCGCTGTCGGTGATCGACAACGGCCGCGGCATCCCGACCGGCGTGAAGATGGACGACAAGCACGAGCCGAAGCGCTCGGCGGCCGAGATCGCGCTGACCGAGCTGCACGCCGGCGGCAAGTTCAACCAGAACAGCTACAAGGTCTCCGGCGGGCTGCACGGTGTCGGCGTCTCGTGCGTGAACGCGCTGTCGAAGTGGCTGCGGCTGACGATCCGCCGCGACCGCAAGGTGCATTTCCTCGAATTCCGCCAGGGCGACGTGCAGGAGCGCATCGTCGAGACGGCCGACGGCACCGCCGTGTCGCCGATGAAGGTGCTCGGCGACACCGACAAGCGCGGCACCGAGGTGCATTTCCTGCCCGACGAGACGATCTTCGGCAAGGTCGAGTTCCACTACGAGATCCTGTCGAAGCGGCTGCGCGAGCTGTCCTTTCTCAACAACGGCGTGCGCATCCGCCTGAACGACCAGCGCAGTGGCAAGGAGGAGGACTTCGCCTTCTCCGGCGGCGTCAAGGGCTTCGTCGAGTACATCAATCGCGCCAAGACGGTGCTGCACCCGAACGTCTTTCACGCCGCTGCCGATTCGAGCGCCTCCGGCGTGCCGATCGGCGTCGAGGTGGCGATGCAGTGGAACGACGCCTACGCCGAGAACCTGCTCGCCTTCACTAACAACATCCCGCAGAAGGACGGCGGAACCCACATCACCGGGCTGCGCGCGGCGATGACGCGGGTGCTGAACAACTACATCAAGGCCAACGAGCTCGACAAGAAGGCCAAGGTCGAGACCACCGGCGACGACATGCGCGAAGGCCTGGCCTGCGTGCTCAGCGTCAAGGTGCCAGAGCCGAAATTCAGCTCGCAGACCAAGGACAAGCTGGTCTCCAGTGAAGTACGGCCGGCGGTCGAAGACGTGATCGGCAAGGCGC
>JBFGOX010000272.1:0-4722 GCA_041565015.1 Burkholderiaceae bacterium | reverse complement strand
GGTAGATGCCGGCCGCGAACTGGTGCAGCATGCCGCGGATCCGTTCGATCACACGCTCGAGCGAATCGAACTGCGCGCCGGTGAACGCCGGTTGGTTTGCGTGCTCGAGTCGACTCATCCCGTGCAGCAGGTCGTCGAGCGGATCGGCAAGCGCCCAGACCGGCTCCAGTCCTACCGTGGCTGTGATGCCGGCCAGCGAATGTGCCCGGCGCATCGCCGTCGATGAGACCGGGCGCGCGGGTTCGAAGCGCCATTCGGCAATGTCTTGCGCCAGCTCGCGCATCGCCTCATCGGCCTCGCTGAGAAAGACGCTGTACAACCCGTGGCTGATAACGACCGGACCAATGCGGCGAACATCTTCGCCGTCACCGGCGATCGGCTCGTGCTCGGCAATCGCATCGGTCGCGGCTTGCTCGGTCGCCTCCTCGCCGACGGCTTCGGTCGCCTCGCCGGCCATCTCGGCCTCGGCGACTGGCTCGACGAGGTTCGGCGCTTCAACCCGCGAATCGATCGGCGAAGAATCATCGATCCATTCGGTCGCCGGCTCTGGCACGGCATCGAGGGTTTCGCCGATGGCGGCATCGGCGGCCGGTTCGTGCGGTGCCGCGATCGGCGCGAACGCTTCGGGGATCTCGACCTCGGCCAGCGGCGCGATCGGCTCCTCCATATCGCTGGCCTGAAGTATCGAAGCGTCGATCTCGAACGGCTGGCCATCGCGCAGGCGCTGCGCCGAGGCAATCAGCGGCTGCGGATCAATGGCCACGTTGGGGTTTTGCTTGATGCGGCCGATCCAGCCATGCATCAGCGTTCGGGCTGCCGCCGCCAGTTCGATCAGGTCGTCGGTGGCGGCACGCTCCTGCGACAGCCAGGCGTTGAAGCACTGCTCGATCGCCCACGCGCCTTCGCCGAAAGCGGTCAACCCGACCATGCGGCTGGAGCCCTTCAGCGTATGGAATGCACGCCGCACTGTCGTCAGCATCGCCGTGTCATTGCGCGCAACCCACAGGGCAGCGAGATGGTCGTCGATGCCGGCGAGCACCTCGTCAGCTTCCTCGACGAAGATCGCCATCAATTCCTGGTCGGCGGCATCCTGGGTTGGCGGCAGCGGTGCCGCAGTCTGCGGCGCCGGCTGTTCCGCCGGTTTTGGCGTCAGCAGGGCTGCCACGTGCTGTGCAACCACGGCGTCCGGCTGCTCGAGCAGCTTCTTGATCGCAGCTGACGCATCGCGGGCGCGGCTCTTCAACGCTGAATCGTCGAGCAGGTCGGCGTCATTGATCAGCCGCTGCGTCAGTTCCTGCAGCCGCCGCGCCGCCGTTGAGTCCGCGGGCGCCGTCGTCAGGTGGTTCGCCAGCTCGCGCGCCTGCTCCAGGTGCTGGCGTGCTGCCGTTTCGACGTTCTCCTCGGCATGCCCGTGCTCTTCGGCGTAGGCCTGCAGCCCATAGAGGTCTTCAAATTCGTCTTCGAGGGCGTCGCCCTTGCGGGCCACTGCCAGATCGGCGCTGAAGACACCAGTTGCCGGATCCCAGCTGAAATGGCTGCGCGGCTGCTCTGCGTCGTGCTGCAGCGTTTCGACGAAGAAGCCGACCGCGCCCAGATTGCTGGCCAGCCGTCCGAATTCGACCTGGTCAGCGGGCGTGTCCGGATCAGCGTAGCGGCGGACGCATTCGCGCGCATCGGCCAGCGCGGCAACGACCTGCTCAAAGCCAAGCAGCGCCAGCACGCTCGACATCTGCTCGATCATGCCGTCAAGCGCGGCCAGATCGCCGCGCTCGTCGGGTTCGCGGAAGAACCGGTCGAGTCGCTGCTCGATTTCGCGCAGCATGCCCTGCATCTCGCCGATCACCGTCTGCATCGTCAGACGGTCCTGCGCCTTGCGCGCAAGTTCGGTAAGCCATGGTTCCACCGTCGGCGTGGCTTCGCCGCGAGCGGCCATGCGCAGGCGTTCGCCCATCGCGCGTGCCCGGTCCTCGAACCGCTCGTCGAGATTGGGCAACTCGTCGACGCCGAGGTCGACCAGCAGCAGGGCGGTGGCGACCTCGATGCCGAGTGATTCGCGAGCCGAGATCGGCACGGTGCCAAATGCGGCTGCCGAGCTTTCAATGTCCGCGAGCAGCGATGCGATCGGACCGAGGTCGATCGATTCGGCGGCGCGGCGCCCAGCGCCGATGTGCAGGGCAAACGGCGACGGATCACTGCCGCCGGCGACCTGACTCCACGCGGACTTGGCCTCGCTCAGCGAGTCGCGCAGCGCGCGCAGCTGATCGGCGTCGAGCAACGTCAGCTTCGAACGTTCAAAGTCGGGCGGCAACAGCGCCTCGAGATCGTAGAGCCGGCGCGCCTCGGCGACGCGGCTGACACGCGGATCGGCGCGGCCGATGTAGTACAGCGCGTCGACGAGCAGGCGCTCGGCAACGGCGCCGCCGCCTTCGATCAGCCGGCGCAGCTGCAGGTTGACCCGTGCCAGCACGCGTTTCAGGTCGACATCGATGGCGACCGCGTCGGCCTCCAGCGCATCGAGCAGGCCGCGCACGACCCACCAGAAACTGCGCGCCAGCCCCCGCTGCGGCAGTTTTTCGAGGTCACTGAGCGCATCACGCATGTCGCGCCGCGCCGCGTGGTCCGCCGGATCACGCAGGAACCCGAGCAATGCGCCCTCAAAGCGCGCGCGCCGCACGCGCAGCTGATCGGCGGTCAACGGCCGCACGCCGATGGCGTGAAACGCGGGCCGTCGGGTCAGATCGGGGAACATCAGGTCGGCCGGGTGCACGCGCGAGGCGCCCGCAAGCTGCAGGATCTCGCGATAGTGCGGAAACAGGCGGATCGGCTGGTCCGTGCGGCCGGCACGAAGGCCTTCGAGGTAGGCGACGATCGCCTCCAGGGCGCTTTCGATCGTGTGCACGGAAGACGGCACGCAACCGGTTGGCTCGTCTTCCCAGCGCTTCAGCAACTGCTCGATTGACTCGAGCAACAGTGACGGGCCGCGCAGATCGAGCATGCGCAGCGCACCGTTGGCCAGGTGAACCTGACCGCGCGCGGCGCGCAGCGCCTCGACATTGCTCTTTGTGGTGAGGAATTCGCGCACACTGGCGACCGCGGCCTCGGTGGCAGTTCGGATCTCGCCGGCAAGCCAGGCCAGCGGTGCCACGTCCGGGACGGACTCGATCAGCTGCTGCGGTTTGTTCATGTTGCCCATTCGCTTTCCCGGCAATTGCGGCGTTTCAGGACACGCGGAAACGCGCGACCGAATCCTTCAGTTCGCGCGCCAGCGCCGCCAACTGGCCGATCGACTGGGCGGCGCGCCGTGTGCCTTCCGTCGTCTTTTCGTTGACGCCGAGAATGCGCTCGATGGCATGGGCGACACCGTCGGCGGAATCGGCCTGTTCCTGCGTACTGCCGGCGATGCGCTCGATCAGTTCCGCCAACTGGCGCGAAACGCGCCCGATATCCGCAAGCGCGGTGCCGGCGGCGTCCGACAGCTTGGTGCCCTCGACCACGCCCTGCGTGCTCTTCTCCATCGCCGCCACCGCGTCCTGGGTGTCGGTCTGGATCGTGCGCACCAGCGCGGCGATCTGCTTGGCGGCTTCGGCCGAACGATCAGCCAGCCGCTGGACCTCCTCGGCGACCACGGAAAAACCGCGTCCGGCCTCGCCGGCGGAGGCAGCCTGGATGGCGGCGTTCAGGGCCAGCACGTTGGTCTGCTCGGTGATGTCGGAGATCAGTTCGACGATCTCCCCGATTTCCTGCGAGCTCTCGCCCAGTCGCTTGATTCGCTTTGCGGTTTCCTGGATCTGCTCGCGGATCTCGTTCATGCCGGCGATCTGGTTGTACACCGCGCGCTGGCCGCGCTCGGCCGCCTCCAGCGACACGCGCGCCACCTTGGCCGACTCGCCGGCGGCCCGCGACACGTCGCCGATCTTGGCCGTCATCTGCAGAACGTTCTGGCCGGTGTCCTTGATGTCGCGTGCCTGCGATTCGGACGACGTCATCAGGCTGGTGGCGATGTCGCGCGCTTCGGTCGAGGCGGAACTGACCTGCGCGGCGGTGTCATTGATGCGGCCGACCAGCCCGCGCAGTTCCTCCACCGTGTAGTTGACCGAGTCGGCGATCGCGCCGGTGATGTCCTCGGTCACCGTCGCCTGCACCGTCAGGTTGCCGTCGGCGACTTCCTGCAACTCGTTCATCAGGCGAAGAATGGCCGCCTGGTTCTGCTCGTTGGCGCGCTTGGCCGTCTGTTCCAGTCGCTGCGCTTCCAGCCGCTGTGCGTCGGCATCCTGCGCGCGGCGGCGGCTGTCGCGCAGCAGTACCTGCATCAGCGCCAGCACGGTAAGCAGCGTCAGCAGCGCGAACACCGCGCTGACCGCGAGATTGATCGTGCGAACGGCGGATTCCTGCGCGAACATTGCCTGGATCGAGGTCAGTTTCTGCCGGGCGCTCTCGCTGCCCGACAGAAGCAGGTTGCGGGCCGCCGCGGCTTCGACCACCGCGCCGGCTGCGGACAGTCCGGCCGTCGCTGCGACCTGCAGGTCGCCGTTGATCTTGACGATCTGCTGCAGCCGACTGCGTGTTTCGCCATCGGCGGTGCTGGAGAGCACCGCCTGCGTGAAATCACGAATCTGGCCGACGTCGCGCGCAAGCGCCTGAGCGGTCGCCGCGCCGTCACCGCGGCCGGCGGGCAAGTCGTTGGCGTTACGCGCCAGGCGCTGGGCTGAGGCGGCCAGCAGG
>JBFGOX010000271.1:0-4737 GCA_041565015.1 Burkholderiaceae bacterium | reverse complement strand
TCGCGCCCTTCAGCGCGCTGTAGGCAATGAATTGGATGCGGCTGTCGATGGACAGCGTCACGTCGCTGCCGTCGGCCGGCGTCAGCAGCCAGTCCTCCTCGATGACGTTGCCGAGGCGGTCCTTGATCACTCGCCGGCTGCCGGTGCGTGCAGCCAGCACGGATTCCCAGGCCAGTTCGACACCTTCCTGGCCGCGGTCCTCGACATTGGTGAAACCGATCACATGCGCCACCGCCGGCCCCTCCGGGTAGTGACGCTTGAATTCCGGGCTCTGGTGAATGCCGGCGAGCTTCAGCGACTGGATCCGCCTGGCCACATCGAGGTCGATTTGCCGGCGCAGGAACGTGAACTTGCGGTCTTCGTCGGCCAGCTTGCGTTTCACTTCGGTCAGCGGCATCTGCAGCAGCTTCGCCACCTGCGCCAGCTGTTCGGTACCGGCGTCAACGTCGTCGGGAATCGCCCAGATCGCACGCGCCGGCACCGATGCCGCGAGGACGACACCATTGCGGTCGAGTACCTTGCCGCGCGTGCCGGGCACGTCGAGCGTGCGGGCGTAGCGCACTTCGCCCTGCCGCTTCAGGAAATGGGTGCTGAAGCCGCCTTGCAGATAGACGGCGCGAATCGCCAGCGCCAGGAAACCGAAGAACAGCAGCAGCAGCAGCACACGCGAGCGCCAGGCCGGCAGCTTCACGATCAGCAACGGATTTGCCGTGTACGAGACTCGATCACGGCGCGCGGGCGAGCCGGCAGTCGCGCCACCCTTGCCCTTCGGCGATCGCAGCGTGCGGATCACGGCCGGCCCTCGGCCGATGCGGCGACCAGATCGCCGGCAGTAGGCTCGGGCAGGAAAACCGTTTGTTTGCTCTCAGTCGGCCGCAGGCCAAGCTGGCGCGCCGCGAAAGCCACGGCGGCGGGCTGCGCTGCCGTGCCAAGTTCAATGCGCAACCGGTTGCCTTCGGCTTCGAGTTCTTTGGCCTGCGCTTGAAGCCGCCCCAACTCGACGAACAGCCCGCGTGACCGGTGCTGCGCGGTGACCAGTGACAGACTGGCCACGACCAGCAGCAGCGCAAAAAGCAGGATCGCAGCGGCTCCGCCGCCCGGCTGCCTGCTCATCGTTCGCCCCTCGACCGGCACCATTTCGATGGCATTGCCGCCTTCATCTCTGCAGATCCGCCGGCAGTGCAGCCCCCGTGCGTTCGGCCACTCGCATCACCGCCGAGCGGGCACGCGGGTTGGCCATCGTCTCGGCCGCGTCAGGCCGCAGGCGCGCGATCGCCCGCAGCCGCGCTTGTGGCATTTCCGACTGGCGTAAGGGCAGCCTGGCCAGCGCCCGCTCCGGATGGGCGTGCCGATCGATGAACCGCTTGATCAGACGGTCCTCAAGCGAATGGAAGCTGATCACGACCAGTCGACCGCTTGCATCCAGCCACGACATCGCCTGCTCGAGCACTAGCGCCAGTTCCTCGAGTTCCTGATTGATGTGAATCCGTAGAGCCTGAAACGTTCGCGTCGCCGGATGCTGGGCCGCATCCCTGCGGCTGCGGACGGGGATCGCGCTTGCCACGAGCTCGGCCAGTTCGCCGGTCGTCGCGACGGGTCGCCCAGCCTCGCGGCGAGCCACAAGCGCCTTTGCAATCGGTGCAGCAAACCGTTCCTCGCCGTAGTCAAGAATCACCCGCCGCAGTTCTTCAAACGTTGTCGAGGCCAGCCACTGCGCGACCGTGACGCCGCGGGTGGGATCCATGCGCATGTCGAGCGGTCCATCGCCGCGCCAAGAGAAGCCGCGCGCCGGCTCGTCGATCTGCGGCGACGACACGCCGAGATCGAGGAGCAGTCCTTGCAGGCGCGTTACGCCCAGTTCGGCCAGCGTCGCCGACAGCCGTGAAAACGGTGTGTGGACAAAGTGAAATCGTGGATCGGTGATCGAGGCGGCCGCCGCTTGCGCACCCGGATCCCTGTCCAGCGCGATCAGCCGGCCGCTTGGGGAAAGCCGTTGCAGGACCAGGCGCGAATGGCCACCGCGACCGAAGGTGGCATCGACATAGGTGCCGCCGGCATCGAGCACGAGACTGTCTACCGCCGGCTCGGCCAGCACGGTGAGATGCGCCGCAGGCGCGTTCGACTGCACGCTCGGCGCTCACCCGCTCAGACCGTGAAACTGCCGGCCGCGGCCAAGCCGCCATCCGCCAGGTGCTTCTGCTCGATCTCGCGCATCTTGGCCGGCTCCCACAGTTCGAAGTGTTCGCCGACGCCCGACAGCATGACTTCGCGCTCCAGCCCCGCCGCCTCGCGCAGTTCGGGCGCGACCAGCAGCCGGCCGGAGTTGTCGAGTTCGAGGTCGACCGCGCTGCCGACAAGGATCCGCTGCATCACGCGGGCGTCGTATGGAAGCCGAGACAATTCGTCGCGCTTCTGCTCCCAGCGCGGGCGTGGATAAAGCAGCAGGCAGCCGTCCGGGTGGCGGGTGAGCGTGACCCGGCCGTCGCACTTGGTCATCAGCGTGTCGCGATGTCTGGCCGGGACCGAAATTCGCCCCTTCGCATCCAACGTCAGCTTTGAAAGCCCTTGGAACAAACGCCCCCCTGTGAGCCTGCGCCCGGCCGTGGTCAAAGCCGCCCCGGAACTGCGTGAGCCCGCCTCTTTGGCCCACTACAACCCACAATTCCCCACGGCGCGACTGTAGAGCAGGCGCTAGGGAGGGTCAAGCGACGCGCATGAGTTTTCGTGAATTACAACAAGCACTTATCCACAGCGCATACAAGGTGCGCGATAAACCCATGCCGAATTAACGACATACATTGGAAACTCAATGTGATGTCTTAGAAGAGCGCCCTGCACACGAAAAAGCGCGCGCCGCGCGGCGCTCGCTGAGCGCATCGGTCGACGGTCGAAAGCAGGAATGGCCGCGCTGGGTTCGGAGGCCGCGAGCGGAAACGCTCGGCGCGTCGCGGGCTCAGTTCGTCAACGCGCGAACGCGCAGGAAAGGCAAAGTCCGCCTGTACGCCGGATTCTGTGCGGCGGGTCGCCCCGCCGTGGCGATCATTCGTCTAGGCCTGCGCTCGCGCGCAAGCTCCAGCCACCTACCCGCAGCCTCTCCGAGCCGGATCACAGGCTGCCTATTTGGTGTTGCTGCGCGTAGAGATTGCCCGTTTCACCCCTGATTCACGGCCTGCGCCGCAAACCAGGACTCGTCTCTGTTGCTCTGATCCTCACCTCACGGTGGACAGGTGTTACCTGCTACGCCGCTCTGTGCAGTCCGGACGTTCCTCCCGTGACACGGAGTCACCGGCGATCGCCCGGCGGACTTTGCCCGATTGAATGTAGGGACGATGTCCGGTTGGCGCAAGCTGCATCGCAGGCGCCGCGCCTGCGAAGTCACATGGCCTCGCTCACCGCCGCACGTCGAAGTTGCTGCGTATGCCTCGTCCGTCGTCGCCCTTCAGTGCACGGGCAATCTTCGCGCGGGCCTGGATGAACGGCGAGTTGCGCGCATCGGCGCCGAGGTATTCGTCGAGATCGCCGACTTCCCGCTGCAGCCGCGGGATGAGATGCATGAACAGATCGGTCACGTCGGGATCGAACTGCACGCCGCGCAGCGTGCGAATTTCGTGCATTGCCTGTGACACCGGCCAGGCGTGCTTGTAGGGCCTCACGTGCGTCAGCGCGTCGAAGACATCGACGATCGCCGTAATACGCGCGGCGATCGGTATTCCCGTTCCCGCGAGCCGGTGCGGATATCCTTTGCCGTTCCACCATTCGTGGTGATGGCGGGCGATCTCCTCGGCCACATGCATCTGTGGAATGTTCGACTTCGCCAGCAGTTCGGCGCCCGCGGTGGTGTGCTGCTGCATGATCTCGCGCTCGCCTTCTGTGAGGCGACCGGGCTTCAGAAGGATTGAATCCGGCACGGCCAGCTTGCCGATGTCGTGCATGCGAGCAGCCAGGTCGATCATGAAGCAAACGTCGCCTTCGAGGCCGTATTCCTTGGCGAGGATCGACGCCAGGCGGCCGACCCGATAACAATGCTCGCCGGTCGTGTCATCGTGCAGTTCGGCGGCAACCGACTGCTGCTCGAGCATCGCGATACGCGATTTCATCAGTTCGCGTTCGCCCAGTTGCACGCGCAGGATTGAGCGGCGCGAATCGAGCTCGCCGTCAACGGCGCTTTGCAGTTCGAGACTGATGCGCGAGCGTTCGACCTGTTCCAGATGGCGCTGGTGATGCATCAGCACTTGCTGCTGCTTCGCTTCGCGATTGAGGTTCAGCAGTTCCTGCAGGTAGACGATTGCCACGTCGGGCTGGCCGGCCTGCTCATAGCCTTTGACCGCGGCCGTCAGCCCCTCGCGCAATTGCACCGTCGCGCTGCTGCGCGCGGTGCTCAGTCCGTTCTTCAGGCGAGTCAGACCGACGTCGGTCAGGCCCGCGCGGACTTCCGTTTGACCCTCGACGAGCAGCGCCCGAAAGCGCGCACGCGCGAGGCCGGACTTGTTAGCGAACTCCTTTGCAATGCGGACATGCTGTTGCGCGCCCGGTACGTCGCCGATTTCAAGAAGCAGCTCCGCCATGTGAGCTTCCGCCGAAACCCGGTACATGCACAGCGTGGGGTTGGAAGGCTCGGCACAGGCTTCAATGGCTCTGCGCGCTGCGGCGACCCCTTGCCGCAGATCGTGCACGCGCAGGCAGGCGAGCGCACTGTTGGTCAGAGCAAGCCCGGCGACCATTCGACCTGCCGAGTCT
>JBFGOX010000270.1:0-4784 GCA_041565015.1 Burkholderiaceae bacterium | reverse complement strand
GCGCGAGATCCGGCAGTTCGAAAATGCGTGGTTCGACGCCGAAAAAGTGCGCCTGTCGCGCGACCGTGTCGACCGGCTCGGCTACTTCGAAAAGGTCGAAGTCGAAACGCCGGCGGTGCCCGGTTCGTTCGACCAGGTCGATGTCAACTTCGCGATCAAGGAACGACCGACCGGTCAGCTCCAGGCGGGCGCCGGCTTCTCGAGCACCGAGAAACTGGTCCTGCAGGCGGCGTATTCGCAGCAGAACGTGCTGGGCTCGGGCCATGCGGTGGCGATCGAGCTGAACACCAGCCGTGCGACGCGGACGATCGCGCTGTCGCACACCGATCCGTACGTGACGCTCGACGGCATCAGCCGCACGATCGAACTGGTCGAACGCAAGTCCGATCTGGCGCGGCTGAATCTCGGTACCGTCGACCTGCTGACGCGTAATGCCGCGGTCCGCTTCGGCGTGCCGTTCACCGAGTTCGACACTGTCTACTTCGGGCTGGGTTACGAGGGCACGCGCATCGGCCTGACCGACTCCAGCCCGCAGGTGTACAAGGACTACGTGCGCGACTTCGGCAGCTCGCCGGGCGCCGTGACGGCCACCATCGGCTGGGCCCGTGACAGCCGGGACAATCTGCTGGTCCCTTCGCGCGGCATGTACCAGCGCGCGTTTGTCGAAGGCGCGCTGCCCGCGCTCGATCTGCGTTACTACCGCATCACGTATCAGCATCAGCGCTTCTGGTCGCTGACGAGCCGGTTCACGCTGGCGTTCAACGGCGAACTCGGTTACGGGGACTCGTATGGCGACAAGCCGTTTCCGGTCTTCAAGAACTTCTATGCCGGCGGCATCGGCAGCGTGCGCGGCTACGATGGCGGCACGCTCGGCCCGCGCGACGAGGTCGGTAACGTCATCGGCGGCACGCGGCGGATCAATTTTTCGGTCGAGGCGCTGTCGCCATTGCCCGGTGCCGATCGCACGTTGCGCGTATTGGCGTTCGTCGACGGCGGGCAAGTCTTCGGCAGTGGCGAAAAAGTGACCTTCGGCGACTTCCGGTACTCGACCGGACTGGGCATCGCGTGGGTGTCGCCGATCGGGCCGATGAAGATCAGCTATGCGTTCCCGCTGAAGAACAAACCGGGCGATCGGCTGCAGCGCTTCCAGTTCCAGATCGGCACCGGATTCTGAAGGCACGCCGCCGTCGACCTGCTATGGCAAAATTTCCCTTCGCCATCCGGAAGATCCAACGATGAAACTGCGTTCGAAAGCCACCCTGCTGGCGGCGGTGCTGGTCTGCTCTGCGTTGGCCATGCCGACGTCGGCGCAGGAGCTGAAGGTCGGTTACGTCAGCTCGGAAAGGATCCTGCGTGATTCCGCGCCGGCCAAGGCGGCAACCCAGAAGCTGGAGGCTGAGTTCTCCAAGCGTGACCGCGAACTGCAGGACCTCGGCACCAAGCTGAAAGCCGCCGCCGATCGCTTCGAGAAGGATGCGCCGGTGCTCAGCGAGGCGGACCGCGCCCGCCGGCAGCGCGAGCTGACCGAACTCGACCGCGACCTGCAGCGCAGGCAGCGCGAGTTCCGCGAGGATCTGAATCAGCGGCGCAACGAGGAACTGCAGGGGCTGCTGGAACGGGCGCAGCGCATCGTCCGCCAGATCGCCGAGCAGGACAAGTACGACCTGATCGTGCAGGACGCGGTGTACTTCAGTCCGCGCGTCGATATCACCGACAAGGTCCTGCGCGCGCTGAACACGCCGAAGTAGCCGCGCGGCGCATTGCGCGATGGCCGGCTATCGAATCGACGCGCTGGCCGAAGCTGTCGCCCGCGCCGCCGCGGGCCGGCTGCCTGCAGCGCTGCTCGGTGACGCCGCGCGCCAGATCAGCGGCGTTGCACCGCTTCAAACGGCCGGCGCCGATCAGCTCAGTTTCCTGTCCAATCCCCGCTACCGCGCGACGGTACCCGCGTCGAAGGCCGGCGCCGTCGTGCTGACAGCGGCTGATCGGCAGGCCTTGTTTGCGCAGGACATGCCGGCAGCGACGACGCTGATCGAATGCGCCAATCCCTATGCGTGGTTCGCGCTGGCCGCGCAATTGCTGAGCCCCCGCGAACGGCCGCAGCCACGAGTGTCGCCGGCGGCGCATGTCGCGCCCGAGGCGCAGGTCGACGCCTCGGCGCGGATCGACGACGGCGCAGTGGTCGAAGCCGGCGCATCGGTGGGCGCCGGATGCTGGATCGGCGCCGGCGCGTACGTCGGCCCGAATGCTCGCATCGGCGACGAGTCGCGACTGCATCCCGGCGCGCGCGTGCTCGCCGCTTGTGTGCTCGGCGCGCGGGCGATCGTGCACAGCGGTGCCGTCATCGGTGCCGACGGCTTCGGTTTCGCACCGCTCGACGGCAAGTGGCTCAAGATTCCGCAGACCGGCCGCGTGGTGATCGGCGACGATGTCGAAATCGGCGCCAACACGACGATCGACCGCGGCGCGATGGGCGACACCGTCATCGAAGACGGGGTCAAGCTCGACAACCAGATCCAGGTCGGTCACAACTGCCGCATCGGCGCGCACTCGGTGCTGGCAGGGTGTGTCGGCATTGCGGGCAGCGCCAGCATCGGCCGTGGCTGCCAAGTGGGCGGCGCGGCGATGATCGCCGGTCATCTGTCGATCGCCGATGGCACGCTGGTCGGGCCGGGCACGCTGGTGTCGCGTACGATCAGCGAACCGGGCTATTACACGGGGTTTTTCCCGCTGATGAGCAATCGCGACTGGGAGCGCAACGCCGCCGCGCTGCGCCACCTGCACGAGCTGCGCAGCCGCCTGCGCGCACTGGAAGCAAGGCTGGGCGCAACGGGTGACAAGAAGGACGACTGATGGATATTCACGAGATCCTGCGCCACCTGCCGCACCGCTATCCGATCATCCTGGTCGATCGCGTGCTCGAACTCGAGCCGGGCAAGCGTATCGCCGCGCTGAAGAACGTCAGCATCAACGAGCCCGTCTTCATGGGCCATTTCCCGCACTATCCGGTGATGCCCGGCGTGCTGATCATCGAAGCGCTGGCGCAAGCTGCGGCCATCCTGTCGTTTGCCTCGCTCGACAAGCAGGCCGATCGCAGTTCGATCTACTACTTCGCCGGCATCGACAACGCGCGTTTCAAGCGGCCGGTGGGGCCGGGCGACCAGCTGCGGCTGGAAGTCGCACTGGTGCGCGAATTGCGCGGCATCGGAAAGTTCAGCGCGCGGGCGCTGGTCGATGGGCAGGTGGCTGCCGAGGCGGATCTACTGTGTGCCTATCGACCGATCGCGGCCAAGGCGGGCGGCAGCCCGGCCGGCACGATGCGGGTCGGCGAATCCTGATGGCGCAGATTCATCCGGCCGCACTGGTCGATTCGAAAGCGGAGCTTGCCGGCGATGTCCAGATCGGCCCTTTCGCGATCGTCGGGCCGCAGGTGCGTATCGGCGCCGGCTGCTCGATCGGGGCGCACGCGGTGATCACGGGGCGAACGACGCTCGGCCGCAACAATCGCATCTTCTCGCACGCAGCGATCGGTGGTATTCCGCAGGACAAGAAATACGCCGGCGAGGATACGGAGCTCGTGATCGGCGACGGCAACACGATCCGCGAGTTCTGCACGTTCAACATCGGCACCGCGCAGGGTGGCGGCAGGACGCAGGTCGGCTCCGACAACTGGGTCATGGCCTACGCGCACGTCGCGCATGACTGCCGGCTCGGCGACCACTGCATCATTGCCAACGGGGCCACACTGGCCGGACACGCCGAGGTCGGCGACTGGGTGATCCTCGGCGGATTGACGGGCGTGCACCAGTTCGTTCGAATCGGAAGTCATGCGATGACTGGCGGCGGCACGATCCTGCTGCAGGACTTGCCGCCGTTTGTGATCTGCAACGGCAATCCGGCCGCTGCGCATGGCCTGAACACCGAGGGTCTGAAGCGGCGTGGCTTTGCGCCGGCAACGATCGCCGCGCTGCGCCGCGCGTACAAGACGATCTACAAGGAAGGGCTCACCGTGGCTGCCGCCTGCGAGCACATCGTGCAGTCGGCCGCCTCGGAGCCGGATTCGGCGCCGCACCTGCAGGCACTGGCCGAATTCGTTCGCAGTTCGACGCGAGGCATTGTGCGTTGAGCCGATGAGCGCCGCACGGCCGCTGCGATGGCGCTCGTTCCCGGCTGCGGATACGGGTCGCCGGGGGCGGGGAGAACGATGACCACGCTGATCGGCTTCGTCGCCGGCGAGGCGTCCGGCGATCTGCTCGCGGCGCCGGTGATCGGCGCACTGCGCCAGCGTTTGCCCAACGTCGCCTGCGCCGGCATCGCCGGCGATCGCATGATCGAAGCCGGCGCCATCGCCTGGTGGCATGTGCGCGAGCTATCGGTGCGGGGCTATGCGGAGGTACTGCGCGAACTGCCGCGGTTGCTGCGGCTGCGCGCGGCACTGCGCGCGCGCCTGCTTGCCGAGGCGCCGGCAGTCGTTGTCGGCGTCGATTCACCCGATTTCAATCTGCGCCTGGAGATACAGCTGCGCGCGGCCGGCGTGCCGACGGTGCACTACGTGAGCCCGTCGAACTGGGCCTGGCGGCAGCAGCGCATCGAGAAGATCCGCCGCGCCGCTGACCGCGTGCTGCTGGTCTTCCCGTTCGAGCAGAGGATCTACGACGAGGCGGGCATCGCGGCGACCTACGTCGGCCATCCGTTGGCTTCGAGCATCCCGGCGCGGCCGAATGCGGCGAGTGCCCGCCAGCGTCTCGGACTGCCGTCCGACGGGCCGGTCATCGCGCTGCTGC
>JBFGOX010000269.1:0-4840 GCA_041565015.1 Burkholderiaceae bacterium | reverse complement strand
CGACTGCGCGCGCGCGCTCGGGGTGGCCGGCGTGCTGCCGAAGCCGGTCACCCGCGACGCCTTGATCGGCGCCGTCGAGCACGTCCTGCATCCGGCGCAATGACCCGCGAGACGACGACGAATGAGCCGGGCGGCGCAAGCGCCTGGACGCGGCGCAGCGTGCCATGGATCGGCGCGCTGATCGTCGTGGTCATCGTCGCCACCGCAACGCTCGATCTTCGCCGCACCTACTACATGGCGATCGAGGAAACCGATCGCGATCTGAACGCCCATGCGCGCATCATCGCCGAGCAGACCGCGCGCAGCGTGCAGGCCGTCGACGTCGTGCTGCGCCATGTCGCCGCCGAGTATCGGCGCGGCCGGCTCGGCCGCCTGAAGCCTGACGAACTGCACGCCTATCTGAACGAACAGGCCGTCGGGCTGGTGCAGATCGACGGGCTTGCCCTTCATGACGCAAGCGGCGATGCGATGGCCATCAGCTGGCTGCCGTCGCAAGCCAACGTCAACGTCTCGCAGATGCCCGGATTCAGCATGCTGCGCAACGATCCGCAGGCCGGATTGAGCATCAGCCCGGCGGCGCGCAGCCCGAGCGATCAGCAGTGGATCGTGCCGATCGGCCGCCGCCTGGAAAACGCCAACGGTGAGTTTGCCGGCGTGGTCGGCGCGCGCGGCCGCATCGAGTACTTCGAGGCGTTCTACCGCGACGTCAGGCTCGACCAGGGCGCGACGATCGTACTGATGCACCGCGACGGAACGCTGATCGCGCGCCAGCCGCGGCTCGAGTCGGCGATCGGCCAGCATTTCACGCTGCTGTTCGAACTGCACCAGGCATACACGAATGGCCAGCGCGGACCGATCCGCACCGTCAGCCCGATCGACGGCGTCGATCGCTTCGCGGCGCTGCAGTCGGTGCCCGACTATCCGCTCGAGATCATCGTCACGCGCGATGCTGCCGTCGCGCTGGCACGCTGGCGCGAGGCTGCGTGGGGCACGGCGGTGCGAACGCTCGGACTGGCGCTGCTGGCCACCCTGCTGATGGCAATGCTGATGCGGCAGTTCGCGCGACTGGAAGCGGCGCGGCAGGCGCTGGACTCGGCGCGCGAGCGCTTCGCGCTGGCCGCGGCCGGCTCCGACGACGGCCTGCTCGACTGGGACATTTCGGGCGGGCGTGTCTATGCATCGGCGCGCGCGAGAGAGATTCTCGGTCTGGCGCCGGGGCCCGAATGGCAGTCGCGCGAGCAGTGGTTCTCGTCGCTGCAGTTCCACCCTGACGATGCGCAGCGCCGCATGGAGGACATGCAGGGGCACCTGAAGGGGCACACGCCCGTGTACGCGGGCGAGTACCGAATCCGTCACCCCGACGGCCGCTATCGCTGGGTCCGCTTCCGTGGCCTTTGTACGCGCGATGCGAACGGCGATGCGGTGCGGATGGCCGGGTCGGTCGCCGACATCGACGTGCGCAAGCACGCCGAGGAATCGCTGCGCGAGTCCGAGCAGCGCTACGCGCTGGCGATGACCGGCTCCAACGAAGGTCACTGGGTGTGGGATATCGCCAGCGACGGGGTGTATGTATCGCCGCGACTTAGCGAACTTTTCGGTCTGCCGCCGGACCTCGAGGTGAAAAGCCGCAGCGACTACCTGGAGAAGTTGCCGCTGCACCCCGACGACCGGCCCGCCCTGACAGAAGCACTCGAGGCGCATCTTGCCGGCGATCTGCCGCGGCTCGATGTCGAGTATCGGATCGTTCGCGACGGCGAGATCCGCTGGTTGCACGTGCGCGGCCAGTGTTTCCGCGACGAGCAGGGTCGGCCGCTGCGGATGGCCGGCTCGACGGTCGACATCAGCGAGCGCAAGCACGCCGAAGAGGCGCTGCGCCTGTCGGAGGAACGTTACGCCATCGCGATGACCGGCTCGAACGAAGCGCACTGGGTATGGGACATGGCGACCGACGAGGTCTACGCCTCGCCCAAGCTCAAGGAGGTGCTCGGCATCTCCGGTGATGCGCTGCCGACCTCGCGGCGCGAGTTCTTCACGGTGATCCCGGTGCATTCGGAGGACGTCGAGCGCTTCAAGCAGGCGGTCGCCGATCACCTCGAGGCCCGCACCTCACGCATCGATGTCGAATACCGCGTAACCACCGACCGCGGCGAGGTCCGCTGGCTGCACACGCGCGGCCAGTGTTTTCGCGATGCCGACGGCAAGCCGCAGCGGGTGGCCGGCGCCACGGTCGAAATCACCGAGCGCAAGCGGGCCGAGGAAGCGGTGCGCGCCAGCGAGGAGCGTCTGCGCCAGTCCGAGCAGCGCTATCAGCTGGCCGTGGCCGGCGTCAACCAGGGGGTGTGGGACTGGGACCTGGCGAGCGACACGGTGTTCATGTCGGCGCGCGCGCAGGCGCTGTTCGGGCTGCAGACCGGCGAGCAGCGACGGCCGCGTCATGACTGGATCGCACAATGGACCTACCACCCGGATGATCGCGAACGCGTCCGCCACGCGCTGTCCGAATACCTGCGTGGCGCCGCGCGCAGTTTCGAGGTCGAGTACCGATTGCGCCACGCCGACGGCCAGTGGCGCTGGTATCACGATCGCGGCGTCGCCCTGCGCGACGAGCGCGGGCGGCCGTATCGCATGGCCGGCTCGATCGAGGACATCACCGATCGCAAGCAGGCCGAGGCCGAACGCGACCGCCTCGAACAACAGTTGCGGCAGGCGCAGAAGCTCGAGGCCATGGGCACGCTGGCCGGCGGCATCGCACACGACTTCAACAACATCCTCGCCGCGATCCTCGGCTACGGCGAGATGGCGCAGAAGGAGGCGCTTGAGGGCTCGGCCCTGCGCCGCCATCTGGACGCGGCGATGAGCGCCGGCATGCGCGCCAAGTCCCTGGTCGAACGCATTCTGGCTTTTTCGCGCAGCGGCATGGGCGAGCGCGTGCCGGTGCACGTGCAGTCGGTGGTGGCCGAGGTGCTCGACACGATCGCCGGTTCGCTGCCCGACGGCGTTCGGCTTGAACGCAGGCTCACGGCGGGCGACGCGGCGGTGCTCGGCGACCCGACGCAGTTGCACCAGGTGGTGATGAACCTGTGCACGAACGCCGTGCAGGCGATCGGCGAGAAGGGATCGGTGACGGTGTCGATCGATACCGTCGCCGCGGCCGAGGCGCGACCGGTGACGACCTCCGAGCTTGCGCCGGGCAGCTACGTGCGACTGCAGGTCGCCGACACCGGCACCGGCATCGCGCCGCAGATCATCGAGCGCATCTTCGATCCCTTCTTCACGACGAAGGAGGTCGGCGTCGGCACCGGTCTCGGCCTGTCGCTGGTGCACGGCATCGTCACCGACCTCGGCGGCGGCATCGATGTCGCCAGCGGCGAAGGTGCCGGTTCGACCTTCACCGTCTACCTGCCCTGGAACGGCTGCACGACGGCGCCGGCCAGAGTCGAGCAGGCGGTGACCTTCGGCGCCGGCGAGACCGTGCTGCTGGTTGACGACGAGCCCGCGCTGGTCCGTCTCGGCGAAGAGATGCTCGCCGAGCTCGGTTACGAGCCGGTCGGCTTCACGTCGAGCCGCGCGGCGCTGCAGGAATTCAGCGTCGCCCCGGGGCGCTTCGACATCGTGCTGACCGACGAGGCGATGCCCGGCATGACCGGCTCCGAGCTGGCGGCAGAAATCCGCCGCATGCGGCCCGAAATCCCGATCCTGCTGATGAGCGGCTACGTCACGCAGGCCTGGGCGGCACGCGCGCGCGACGCGGGCGTGCGCGAGGTGCTGGCCAAGCCGCTGGTGTCCGGTGACATCGCCCGCAGCCTGGCCAGCGCGCTGCAACGCTAGCGCCGCTCGTTACTTCCCTTCATTACCGCTGACATCGGCGCGCCACGCGTCGAAACCATCCAGCAATCGGCGCGCGCCACGCTGCGTCCACGCTCCCCGTCCGCCGCAGGCCCGCCGTTGCCGCCCCCGCATCGCCAGAGCGACGCACCCGCAGGCGTCCGGGACGCCCAAACGTCCATGAACGTCTTCAGGAAGTTACGACCATGCCTCAGATACAGTTCCACGCCCGCCGCGAATGGCTCGCCGGCATCTCCGCCGCCGTGCTGCTGGCCGCCGGCGGCGGCGGCCCCGACGCGTTGCCGACCCCGACCATCAGCGAGTTCGGCACCGACAAGACCGACGCCCTCGTCGGTGAGACCGTGCGCCTGACGGCGCGCTTTTCCGGCGGCACCGCGCGCATCGAGCCCGGCGTCGGCGCCGTGGCCTCCGGGGTGTCGGTGCGCACGGCGCCGCTGGCCGGCGATACGAAGTTCCGCCTGATCGTCTCCAACGGCGCCACGCAGGTCGCGCGCGAATTGACGGTCAAGGTCGCCTACCGCAACGCCTATCGCAAGCTGGCGCAGCCGTTCACCAGCGCGCGCCACGCCGTCGCCTTCGCACACGACGGCGCACTGCTGGTGATCGGCGGCTCGCGCGGCGAGTCCACTCTGTCGGCGCGGATCGACCGCTTCGACCCGGCCACCGAAACGTTCACGCTATTCGGCACGCTCGGCACCGGCCGCGAGTTCCATACCGCGACCGAACTCGACGACGGTCGCGTGCTGGTCGCCGGCGGCACCGTCAGCCTGACTGGCTTCACCGCCAGCGAACTGATCAATCCGCGCACCGGCACCGTCACCCAGACCGGTGCGCTGAAGCGGCGCCGGCAGGGACACACGGCCACGCGGCTTGCCGACGGTCGCGTGCTCGTCACCGGCGGCTGGGGCCCGGGCGGCGATGCGATGAATCTGCTCGCCAGCGCCGAGATCTGGACGCCGGCCACCGGCGAATTCCGCCTGCTCGCCGCGACGAT
>JBFGOX010000268.1:0-4848 GCA_041565015.1 Burkholderiaceae bacterium | reverse complement strand
GGGTCGAGCGGCCAACGCGCGCCCGGGCGTCAGGCGGTCGCCGCCTGCCTGGGCAGCAGTGCGCCGGCGATCGCCGCCGTGACGAACAGCGCGGCGGCCCAGTCCTGCCAGCGCGGCGCTTCGTCGACGATGACGGTCGCCGACAGCACGCCGATCAGCGGCACTGCCATGATCGAAAAAGCGCTCGCCGTCGGCGGCAGCTGTCGTGCCATGCCGAACCAGATGATCTGCGAGATGCCGTAGTTGACCGCGATGCCCCACGCCAGCGCCAGCCACATCGGCGGCGAGAAATGCCAGCTCGGCCACGGCTCGAAGGCCGGCGCGAGCAGCCAGAAACCGAGGCTCGAGGCCAGCATCATCCATACGGTGATCACCGAGGTCGGCAGCGTGAGCCGCGTACGCCGCATCAGGATCGTGCCCAGTGCCCACGACAGCGCGGCGGCCTGCATCCAGATCACCCCGAGCGGGTTGCCGGCCAGGCTCGCCAGTTCGTGGCCGAGCAGCAATGCCACCGCAAGTGCCGCGCAGGCGGCCGAGAACGCCACGCGGCGCGTCAGGCGCTCGCCAAAGAACACGGTCGCCAGCAGCACGGTCCAGATCGGCATCGTGAAGCCGAGGATCGCCGCCCGCCCGGAGGCGAGCGCCTACACGCCGAGAATCGAGAACAGGTGCCAGCCGAAGATGTTCGGCAGGGCCAGCCAGGCCAGCGGCAGCCACGCATGGCGCGGCAGCCGCAGGTCGGTGCCGCGCGCCGAATACCAGGCGAACATCAGCAGCGCGCCGCAGCTCATCGTTACGCCGCGGAAGTAGATCGGCGTCAGTTCGCGCAGCGAGAACTTCATCACCGGCCAGTTCAGCCCCCACATCAGCGTGAGGGCGACCAGCGCGACGAGGGCGCGGCCCTGCAGCACTAGACCGCCACCGGCGCCTTGATGTGCGGGTGCGGGTCGTAGTCGACGATCGCGAAGTCGTCGTAGGCGTAGTCGAACAGCGTCGGCGCTCGCCGCCCGATCCGCAGCTTCGGGTACGGCCGCGGCGCGCGCGCCAGCTGCTCGCGCACCTGCTCGAAGTGATTGCCGTAGATGTGGCAGTCGCCACCGACCCAGACGAAGTCGCCGACGTCGAGGTCGCACTGCTGCGCGACCATGTGCGTGAGCAGGCTGTAGCTGGCGATGTTGAACGGCACGCCGAGGAAGATGTCGCAGCTGCGCTGGTACAGCTGGCACGACAGCCTGCCGTCGGCGACGTAGAACTGGAACAGCAGGTGGCACGGCGGCAGCTTCATCTTCGGGATGTCGCTGACGTTCCAGGCCGAGACGATCAGCCGGCGCGAATCGGGATTGCACCTGATCTGCTCGAGCACCTGGCTGATCTGGTCGATGTGTCCGCCGTCAGGCGACGGCCACGAGCGCCACTGCACGCCGTAGACGGGGCCGAGTTCGCCGTTCGCATCGGCCCACTCGTCCCAGATCGTGACCTTGTTCTCGTGCAGGTAGCGGATGTTCGATTCGCCGCGCAGGAACCACAGCAGCTCGTGGATGATCGAGCGCAGGTGCAGCTTCTTGGTGGTCACCAGCGGGAAGCCCTCGCGCAGGTCGAAGCGCATCTGGTAGCCGAACACCGAGCGCGTGCCGGTGCCGGTCCGGTCGCGCTTGTCGGTGCCCTGCTCGAACACATGGCGCATGAAGTCTTCGTACTGGCGCATTGCAGGACCTGTCGCTGGCAATCGGTCGGTCGGGGGTGATTGGCAAGGTTACCGGACGGCATTCGGGCGCCGGGACGCCCGCCAGCCGTCGTGGCAACGCGGCGATCATACGGATCCCGGGACGGTCGACCGCGCTGGCCGGGCATCCGGCCAGCGCCGGAGACCGGGCGCAACGGGCGAGGATCAGCGCAGCGGTGTGAAGGGAACGGTCGGCGCGCCGAACCTGTGCGACGTTTGATCCGACGGGCGGACGAAGCACGTCGCATTCGAGGTTTCGATGACGTAGACGTGGCGCTGTTGAGCGTCACGGCCGCGCAGCGTTGCGGCGTCGATCGAAAGATCCTTCGGCAACGCGATGCCGTGCTCGTCGAAGATCAGCCGCCCCTGCTGCCAGCAGCGGATCTGGTAGCGCTGCGCGGTTCGAGCCGCCGGCTGGGGCAGGGCGTGCTCCGGCACGGTCGCGATTTCCGCGCGCGCGGGCGCCGGCAGGAACGCGTGGGTCGCCATCGCTGTGACCGCCAGGGCCGCGGCGACCGCGAGCCGCTTACTTGCTTTCGACATGGACCACTCCCAGCGCGAGCGCGCCGCGCGTTACGCCCTTGAACGCGGCATGGACGTCTTCGAGCGACTTCACCTTCAGCGCTTCGAAATCCCGCGCAAAGACCTCGGCGGGCAGTTGGCGCGCGACATCCGCCGCGGTGGCGAAGCAGGCGACGATCTCCTTCTGGCCGCGCTGCGGCGCGGTGACCTTGAAGCGCATCTTTCCGGGCAGTTGCACGCTCGACTTGCCTTTGACGAATGCCGACTGAACGAAGCGGTTCGGGTAGAAGCGCACGATGCTGCGCGCAGCGTCCTGCAGGTAGCAGTACAGGTGCGCATCGGCGCTCGCACTGGCCGTCAGGTTGACTTCGTCGCCCGGCTTGAAGTGGGTCGCCTGGGCCGCGAGGTTCAGGGCCAGCTCGCCAGCAGGAGCCGCCGGCCCGGCGGATGCCGGTTCCGGGGTGCTGGGTTTGACCGAAACACGCAGCGGCCGCGTCGAGCGGTGGTCGGTTCCGAGATAGGCGGCCAGCAGTTCTTCGTCGATGACCGCCTCCGGCGTCAGCTTGTAGTGCGTGCGCATCTGCACCAGCGCAGCGGCGAAGGCGTCATTGCTCTCGCCGTCGATCGGGCCGTCGTACAGGCCGCGAAGCGCCAACTGGCGCTGGAAGTAGCCGATCAGTTCCTCGTTGGCCTGCATCGAATGCAGCCAGTTCGTGATCTCATGCCTGACTTCGGGATTCGAGGCATCGGCGCCCAGGCAGCTCCAGTAGGGCACCTTGGTCAGCTTGCCGATCAGTTCGACGACCGCCAGTTCGATCAGCGTGCGCGCAGCCTGGGCCTTGCCCTCGTTGCGGGTCAGCGTCTGCCCGTAGTTCACGCCGAACTTCTTGTACTGCGCCTCGCCGTCGATGCCCGCGCCTTCCTTGTAGATCAGCACCGAGTTGCTGGCCTTCACGCCAGGCACCAGCGCGTAGTCGCGGGCCGAGATCACCGACAGGTCTACCGCCAGGATCGAACCGTCGCCGGTCTTGGCGGCGCCGAAGCCGAAGATGTTGATCGTGATCCCGGCTTCTTCCTGCTTCTTGAACAGACCTTCGTCGAGCTGTGAAATCGAGCCGCGGATGTCGTAGACGGGCACCGCGGCATACGGCGTCTTCGATTCGGCGTTGGCGTGGAAGTTGGCCAGATTGGCGATGTCGGGCCCGAAGGTGATCAGCTTGACCGACTGGCTGCGGGCGGAAAGCTCGTGGATCGCCGAGATCAGCATGTCGCGTGCGCCGACGCTGACCTTCTTCGTTTGGTCCTGAATATCCTCGACCAGGATCGGCACGTCGCGCACGCCGTAGGCGGCGAGCTTCTGGTCCATGCAGCGTAGCGCCTCGGAGAAGCCGGTAATGGTGCGCACCGGACGCGACTGCGGTCCGGTGCGAATCACGGCGACTTCGTCCTCGACCCGCTTGCGGTAGTCGAGCGACTGGCAGCCGGACAGCGCCAGTGCGGCGAGGGCGGCAGCAGCGAGTCTTATTGGTGTTGTGCGTTTCATCGACGTACCTAGCGTGAGCACTTGTTGTTGGCGTTGATCACCGGTCCTTTGACCACGACGATGACCTGCTTCGGGGCGCGGGTGCCGGCGCGTCCGGCCTCGACGTTGCCGATGTTCAGGCTGCCGCAGGCGGCCGAGTCGCCCGACTTGCGCGACAGCAACGAGTCGCCGTCGCGATCGCGCCCCGACATGTCGCCCGACTTCGAGCGCATCCGGGCCATCTTGGCGATGATGCCCTCGGGCATTTCGTTGATTTCGTCCTCGGCGGCGAGCGCCGGCGCGGTGCAAGAGAGCGCGGTGAGGATGGCGCCGGCGGATAGGAGAAGGGCAGCTTTCATGTCGATCCTCTCGTCTGGTTTTGTTGGCGCGGCAGGCGAATCGTTCATCTGTTGCGGCCGAGGGTCGCGACGTTCAACTTTCCTTTCGCGCAGACGACGGAAACGGGGCCGGGTGTTGCCACCCGGCCCCGCCTGAAGAACAGCGCCCTGCGGAGGATTACTTGATCGAGCCGAGGTTGGCTTCCTGCGTGGCGTAGCCGAGGCCGGCGCGGTTGGTCATGTTGATGTCGTCGGCCTTGACTTTCAGGTCGACGTTGCCCAGCACTTTCGCGCCGTTGATCGAACCGACGTTGAGTTCCTGCTTGGCGTAGCCCAGACCCGCGCGGTTGTTCAGCGTGACCTTCTTGACCTTGACATCGCTCTTGACTTGACCGCCGACGAAGCCGCTGTCGAACGGGCCGGCAACGGCGGCACCGCAAACGGCAAACGTGGCCAGGAACAGGGCGGACTTGATGGCTTTCATTTGGAACTCCTCAGTCGGTGTTGGTTGGGGGTTTGAAGTGGCCGCGGTGGCCACTCGCGACATCAGTTGCCCCGGGTCGGCAAAAGGTTCAAGGATTCATGCGGCCGCACGGCGCATCGGGCGCGGGTGGGGGGCGTCGCCCGGGTCCTGCCCGGGCGGCGGCGAGCCGGCGGCGGCCGCTTCGCTCGGGACGGCCGCTGCCGGGGCGGATTGGCCGCCGGTCAGCGCGCGCCCGGGCTGACGGCGAACGGACGGCCTG
>JBFGOX010000267.1:0-4866 GCA_041565015.1 Burkholderiaceae bacterium | reverse complement strand
TCAAGCAGGTGATGGCCTTTCCGATGTTTGCCACCTGCGTCTGGCTGCTTTGGGTGCTGGCACAGCAGGTCGGCATCGACGCGATGGCGCTGGTGCTGGCCGGCTTGGTGCTGCTTGCGCTGGCGACATGGGCGTACGGGCTGATGCAGGTGGGTGCGCGACGCTGGCGCTGGGTTGCGCTGTTGGTCGCGCCCTTGGCGCTGTATGCGGTCTTCGGGCCGACGGTGCCGGGCGCCGCGCCGCCGCGCGACGTCGCCCGAGTCGCCGATGCCGGCGGCTGGCAGGCTTGGACCCGAATGTCGCAGGAAGCGCACCTGGCGGGCGGCAAGCCCGTGTTCGTCGATTTCACCGCGGCCTGGTGCGTGACCTGCCAGGCCAACAAGCGTCTGGTGCTGACAAGCAACGCGGTTCGGGCCGCCTTTGCACAGTACGGCGTCACGCTGATGCGCGCCGACTGGACCAATCGTGACGATGAAATCACGCGCGAACTGGCGCGCTTCAACCGTAACGGTGTCCCGCTGTACGTTCTTTATGACGGCAACGGCGGCGCCGAAGTGCTGCCTGAACTGCTCAGCGAGCGCGTATTGCTCGAGTCGCTCGCCCGAATGGTGAACATGCCGACTGCACGCAGGAGTCCTTGATGTTGCGTTCTTGGTCGCTCGCGCTGGCTCTGCTGGCGCCCGTTTCCGCTGCGTTCGCGCAGACCGCTGCCGGCCAGCCGGCGCCCGCATTTGCACTGACGGATCTCGACGGGCGCAAATTCACCCTCGGTGAGCTGCGCGGCAAGTACGTTGTGCTCGAATGGACGAACCCGTCGTGCCCGTTCGTGCAGAAGCACTATGGCAGCGGCAACATGCAGTCGTTGCAGAAGCGTCTGACCGCGGATGGCGTGGCGTGGCTGACGATCAATTCGACTGCGGCGACGCATCCCGAGTATCTAAAGCCGGCCGAACAGAAGACCTGGTTGCAGCAACAGGGGGCGGCGCCGACGATCGCCGCGCTTGATCCCGACGGCACGGTTGGCCGCAGCTACGGCGCCAAGACGACGCCGCACATGTACGTGATCGATCCCAACGGCGCGCTGGTCTACGCGGGCGCAATCGACGACAAGCGCAGCGCCAACCCGGCTGACGTGAAGACGGCGAACAATTACGTGCTCCAGGCATTCACCGAACTGCGCAGCGGCAAGCCGGTATCGGCTGCCTCGACGCCGCCTTACGGGTGCACCGTCAAGTACGGCTCGTGACCGGCGAATGCCGATCACCCGTTCGCATACACCCACTGCAGCAGCGCATCGTGCGCGCCCTGGCCGTCGCGTGCGTTGGCGTGATTGATGATCGCGACGACCACGTAGCGGCGGCCACTGGCCGCGTGCACGTAACCGGCGATTGCACGTACCTCGGCAAGCAGTCCGGTCTTGATGTGCGCGCTGTTGGTGGCCCCGTTACGCTTACGCATCGTGCCATCGACACCAACCAGCGGCAGCGACGCGACGAGCTCCGGCATCAGCGGACTGGCGAACGCATCGCGTAGCAATCGGGCCAGGCCGGCGGCCGACAGGCGCTCGATGCGCGACAGGCCGGAACCATTTTCAATCACCAGTTCGGGCATCGCCAGGTTCCGGCTCGCCAGCCATTCGCGCACCGCCGCTTCCGCGCGCGCCGGATTGGCAGGCCGTCGGCTCACTTCGGCGCCGACTGTCAGATAGATCTGCCGCGCCATCACGTTGTTGCTGAATTTGTTCACGTCGCGGATCACTTCGGCCAATGGCGCCGATTCGTGCAACGCGACGCGGCGCGCGTGGGCAGGTACCGCGCCTTCGCGCAGCCTCCCGGTCCAACTGCCGCCGGCGCTTTCCCACAGCGTGGCAAAGGCGGCCGCAAAATAGCCGCTATGGCCGAGCACCGACAGATGCCAGAGCTTTTCGCCGCACGACAGCGGAAAGGCGCCGCGGAACGCCGGTGTCATCGGGTCGGAGAAATCCGCTTGCAGTTTGCCGCGCCAATCGCCGCAGGGGCCATCAGCCGTGCGCACGCTCGCCGGCAGTTTCATGCCGGCCAGCAGCGGCAGTGCGATCACACGCGCGCTGCGCGTCTCGGGATCGGGAACGAAGCTGAGCGCAAGCGACTTGAAGTTCAGCAGCAGCGCGTCAGGCCCGGCGTTGTACGGCCGATGCCGTTCGCCGTCGAACTCCGCCGGATCATGGGCCAGCGGTTCAAAGGCGGAGCGGTCGAGCACGACGTCGCCGCGGATTTCGCGAATGCCATAGCCGCGCAGCCGGTTGATCATCAGCCACAGGTTCTCGATGACCAGCTTCGGGTCGCCGCTGCCGCGAAAAACCATGTCGCCTTCCAGCACGTCGCGCCGCAGCGCGCCGGCAACGAAAGCTTCGGTGCGCCACGTATAGGCCGGGCCGAGCAGGTTCAGCGCCGCGTAGGTCGTGACGAGCTTCATTGTCGAGGCCGGGTTCATCGCCTGCGCGGCGTTGGCCTCGATCGTGACGCCGCCCGGCGACAGCGGCTGCACGACCACCGCCGATGCCGCAGCGGGAATCGACGCAGTCCGCAGCGCCGCCGTCACGACGTCTGGCAGCGGTCGCGATCCGGCTTGCTCCTGCGCCGATGCTCCGCCAATGCAAAGCCAGGTCGCAATCAGCACGGCCGCGCCCGCGCGCATCAAAGACCGCGCCTGCGGCTGCCGGTCCGAAATGCGCGCGTCGGTCTGGCGGGTGGGCATGCGCGAAGCTTAGCCGCGCAACACCGCGCCGCGCTCAGCGGTTCAGCATCGAAGCCAGGCGACGCCGGTAGGTGGAGACCAGCTGTGGCGCGTCAGTCGCCAGATCGAACACCGACAGCATCGTGCGGCGACCGATGTCGTCGCCGAATCCGCGGTCGCGCTCGACGATCGCCAGCAGTTGTTCCAGGGCCGGCTCGAAGTCGCGGTGCGCGACGTACAGGCTGGCCAGATCGAGCCTCGCCTGCAGATCGGCGGGATCCTTTCCGACTCGGTCGCGCAATGCAGCCGCCGAAGGCAGTTCAGCTGCACGGCGCAGGCTCTGCAACTGCGTGTTCAGCGCGATCCAGCGCGCATCAAGCTTGCCCGCGGCGGATACGCCGGCCAGCGCGGCATCGGCTTCATCGAGCCGCTCCGCATCGCCGCGAGTGTCGGATCGTTCCAGCAGCACTTCCGCCAGATCCAGTCGCACGGCATCGCGGTCCGGATCGAGTGCCATCGCCGCCCGCAGCGCGCTTGCCGCGCCCGCGATATCGCCGGCGGCGGACAGTTGTTGCGCCTTGCGCCGCTCCAGTTCCGCCGGGTCGGGCAGCAGTTTTCCGACAAACTGGCGCAGCGATTCGGCCGGCAGCACGCCGACAAACGAGTCAACTGGCTTGCCGTCGACGAACGCGACCACGAACGGGATGCTGCGAACACCGAAGCGAGAAGCGAGTTCCTGGTTCTCGTCGATGTTCAGCTTGACGACCTTCAGTCGGCCCCTGAATTCGGTTTCGACGGCAGACAGCAGCGGCGCCAGCATCTTGCACGGCGCGCACCAGGGGGCCCAGAAATCGACCAGCACTACCGCTTCGCGTGAACCCTCGATGACGTCGCGGGTAAAGGTTTCCTGCGTGGTGTCCAGCATTTTTGCCCTCCCAAGTAAGCCATGTCGGGGCACACCGGGCAAAGCACAAGAGCGCACCTGGCGGCTGCAGGCTCTTGCGGCGGAGCGGCAGTTTCACTGATGCCGGCCGGCGACTGCACGGCCAGCGGGGTGGGAATGCCGGGATTTTCGCCTGCTGGCGGCGCGCAGCAGGGCTCGCGATACGGGTAATGCCTGTTACGCGGATAGCTGAATCAGTCCGAGTCCCGCGCGGCGATGGTGGCCGAATCCCTGGCGAATCCGGCGCTTGAATTCGTCGGGGTCGGCAACCTCAAGCGCTCCTTCGACCTGCGCGTAGATGATCTTGACCTTCTGCCCACGATGCGCGAAGCGCATCGTCTGCATCGAGACGTCGAGCATCAGCGGCGTGAAGCCGAATTCCGGCGCCTTCTCGCGCAGCCACGTCTCGACTTCCTGGCTGTTCCGATACGGTTCGATCTTCTTCTCGCCGCCGACCATCCTCACCTGTCCGGCACACACCGGCAGCGTGAAGCGGTACATCAGTCCCTCGGCCAGCTGGATCACGACCCGCTTGGGCTCCAGCGCGCTGACCGCGGTTTCGGGCCAGCGCGTCCAGGGGGCGACTGACTGCACCCAGTAACGGCCGGCGATCGTGCTGTCGGCGCGAAACAGGAAGGCACCGTCGCCGGCCTTGTGGCCGAACACGTCGGCGAGTTCGCGGTGGGCCGTGATCGGATCGGTATCGGGACCGAAGGCCACCGCGGTTTCGAACACCTCCAGCGTCGGAATCTCGAGGCGCGTGAAGCTGAGCACCGAATGAATGAATCCGGAGCGCCGCGTCTTTGTCTGGGGAGAAATCTTCTTGGCGTCGAACAGGCCCACGGTGCGTCGTCTCTCACTGGCGCGGCGCCTTCGATCAACGCCAGCGCGCTGCTTGCCGCCTGTGCGGCCGATCAAGGCAAGAGTGCCGCACCGCGCGCGCAGCGGAAAGCCCCCTGCGCGGATTAGTCCCTCGCGATGAGCGGCGACATTCTCATTTTGGCTAGTCCAGTTTCGCTTCGGGTGTTCCGGACCGGGCGCTTGTTCAAAAGGCCTGCTCTGCGTTGTGCCGCATGTGGGCCGACGCCGGCGGCCATCAACGAAGGCCAATTGCCGGGGGGGCCAACAGTCGTAGAAAGATTCCCCCGGGCCGCGCGCGCATGCGGGAGCCCCGATTTATGCCCACCCGCTTGAAGTCGCACCCAAGC
>JBFGOX010000266.1:0-4875 GCA_041565015.1 Burkholderiaceae bacterium | reverse complement strand
ATCGCCCGAAGTGACGGCCGGGTCGCAGCCGCCGCCGTCGACCCGATCTCGATGGGCGACACGGGGACGGCGGCGCGGTGCAACGTCCGCGGTGATCGGCTGAATGGCCGACGTCGATCGCGCCATCGCGCGAGGCCGGGCGCGGCGGCACCGACGTTGTATTTCGGGACATGGAGATGACGTTGAACCGGAGGAATTCACGATGAAAAAGATGACTCGATTGGCTGCCGTGAGCGCGGTCGCGGCCCTTGCGTCGGGCTGCGCCAGCATGAACGAAACGCAGCGAGGTACCGCCACTGGCGCGGGTATCGGCGCCGCCGCCGGTGCCGTGATCGGTGCTGCAACGGCAGGTGGCAATCGCGGGCGCAGCACGGCGACCGGCGCGGCGATCGGCGCTGGCGTCGGCGCGCTCGGCGGCTACATCTGGAGCAAGCGGATGGAAGAACAAAAGGCCAAGATGGAGGCTGCATCGCAGGGCACCGGCATCGGGGTCAGTCAGACCGGCGATAACCGGCTGAAGGTCAACATCCCGGCCGACGCCGGATTCGATACCGGCCGCGCCGAAGTGAAGCCGACGCTGCGCAATGTGCTCAATCGGTTCGCCAGTGAAATGAACTCGCATGCGGTGACGACGATCGACATCATCGGGCATACCGATTCGACCGGCCCGGACTCGGTCAATGATCCGCTGTCCGTGGCGCGCGCCAACAGCACGCGCGACTACCTGGTCGGGCGTGGCGTGGCCGCGACGCGGATCGCGACCGTCGGTCGCGGTGAGCGCGAGCCGATTGCCAGCAATGACACGGAGGCCGGGCGGGCGCAGAATCGCCGCGTCGAAATCTTCATTGCCGAAGCGGCGCCGCGACAGTGACGCGTCGAACCTGCGACATCGCGGGCGGGTCGGCAGAAACGGGAAACGCATGAACCTCGCCGATCTGAGCCGTTTTCTCGACCAGCGCTGGGACCATCAGCTGGTTCCGTTGCTGGTTGACTATGTGAAGGTCCCGGCCAAGTCGCCGGCGTTCGACCCGAGCTGGGAGGCGCACGGCCACTTGCAGCAGGTCGTGCGCGAGGCGCATGCCTGGGCGGCGACGCAGGCCATCGCCGGCATGCGTCTGGAGATCGTCGCCATCGACGGCCGCACGCCGTGCCTGTTCTTTGATGTGCCGGCGACGAGCGGACTGGGCAACGAGCGCACGGTGCTGTTCTATGGCCATCTGGACAAGCAGCCCGAAATGGAAGGCTGGCGGCCGGGACTCGGCCCCTGGCAGCCGGTGATCGAAGGCGGCAGGCTGTATGGGCGCGGTGCGGCGGACGACGGCTACGCCATTTATGCCGCGCTTTCGGTGATTGCTGCGCTGGATGCGCAAGCCGCGGCCCGACCGCGCTGCGTCGGCATCATCGAGACCTGTGAGGAGTCAGGCAGCCCGGACCTGCCGGCGTATCTCGAATTGCTGGCGCCGCGGCTCGGTGACGTCGGGCTGGTGGCCGGCCTGGACTCCGGCTGCGGCAATTACGAGCAGCTGTGGGTCACGACCTCGCTGCGCGGACTCGTCGGCGGGACCTTGACGGTCGAAGTGCTGTCGGAAGGTGTTCATTCCGGCAACGCCAGCGGCATCGTGCCCAGCTCGATGCGCATTGCCCGGCAACTGCTGAACCGCATCGACGATCCGGCCACCGGCCGCGTGCTCGCCGACGCCTTCCATGCCGAGGTTCCCGTCGCGCGCATGCAGCAGGCCCGCGCGGCCGGCGCAATCTTGGGCGAGCAGGTCTGGCGGCAGTTTCCCTGGATCGGTTGCTCGCACGGCGAAGGCGGCCAGGCGCATGCGATGCCGACCACGACCGATCCAGTCGAGGCGATCCTGAACCGCACCTGGCGACCGGCGCTTTCGGTCACAGGCAGCGCTGGATTTCCCGGCATCGACTCGGCGGGCAACGTCTTGCGGCCGAAGACCACGTTCAAGCTCAGCTTGCGCCTGCCGCCGACCGTCGACGGGCAACGGGCCACGGCGCTGCTCAAGCGCCTGCTCGAGGACAGCCCGCCCTACAACGCGCGCGTCACCTTCGACGCCGACTGGGGCGCAAGCGGCTGGGAGGCGCCGGCTACGGCGTCGTGGCTGGCGCGCGCTGCCGACGAGGCTTCGCGTGGCGTCTTTGGTCTCGACGCCGCGTGGATGGGCGAGGGCGGCACGATCCCGTTCATGAACATGCTGGGCGAAAGATTCCCGCGCGCGCAGTTCCTGATCACGGGTGTGCTGGGCCCGCAGTCGAACGCGCACGGCCCGAACGAATTCCTGCACATCGGCTACGCGAAGAAGCTCAGCGCCGCGGTCGCCAGCATCGTCGCCCAGATGCCGGCGTGAAAGCCGGCTAGATGGCCGCCGACTGGCTGACCCGGGCCGGCGTACTGGCGCGCCGCTACCCGGCGGCGATCGCCACCAGCCTGGCCCTGGTGACGAGCATCGGCGCCTGGGTCTATTCGGGCGTCAGCGCGGCGCTGGTCGAACTGGCCGCCGGCAACCTCAGGTCGATGGCGACCAGCGAGGCGCTCGCGGTGGAAATCTGGGTTGGCGAAAAGCGGCTCAATGTGCAGCGGTGGGCACGCGATCCGCGCGTCGTCGACATGACCGAGCGGCTGCTCGGCGCGGCCGCCCGCGGCGACGAGTCGCTGCGGGCAGCCTGCACCGGCGAACTGGGCGAGCGGCTGATCCAGGTGATCGACACGCTGCGCAGCGAGGATCTGGCCGCCGCGGTCAGTCTGATCGATCGCTCCGGGCGCGTGATCGCCGCCCGCGAAACACGCAACTGTGCATCGCAGACGGCGCCGGCGCTGCGAAAAGCATTCGAGCCCGCCCTGAACGGACAGACGCAGTTCGCCGGAACGCGGCACGAGGTCGAGCGTCTTGGCGTCGGCGACGCGGGCACGGAGGCAAAGGTCTGGATCGCGGCACCGGTGCGCAACGACGCCGGCGAGGTCATCGCGGTGCTCGATATCGGCAAGCCGGCGGCCGGGCGTTTTTCGCAACTGTTCGCCGACGCGCCGGCAGGGGCCTCTGGCGAGGCCTTTGCGTTCGATCGCCGTGGCGTGCTGCTGACGGAAAGCCGCTTTCGTGAAACGCTGATCGAACGCGGCGAACTGCGCGCCGGCGAAAGCAGCATCCTGCGCCAGCGACTGTACGATCCGCAATCGGTGACACAACTGCAGTTCACGCGGCTGGTCGCGCGTGCGCTTGCCGGACGCGACGCCGAGCCGCCGCAGTTGCAGGGCGAGTTGCTGCAGCCGTACCCGACGTATACCGGGCGACGCGTGGTCGGTGCCTGGCGCTGGCTCGACCAGCACGGTTTCGGCATTGCGGTGGAAGTACCGGAAAGCGAGGCCTTTGCGCCGCTGGCGCGCGTCGAATGGGCCTTCCTGGCGCTCGGCCTGTCGATCGGCATCGTTGCCTTCGGCTTCCTGGTCGCCTTGCTGCGGATGCAGCGGATGGCCGAGGAAGTCGAGGCCGCGCAGCGTGTCGGCAACTATGAACTGCTGGAGGAGGTGGGCCAGGGCGGCATGGCGCGCGTTTATCGCGCCCAGCACCGGCTGCTGAAGCGGCCGACGGCGGTGAAGATCATCGAACTGGCGATGACCAGCGACGAGATGCTGGCCCGATTCGATCGCGAAGTCCGACTGGCCAGCCAGCTGATGCATCCGAACACCGTCGAGGTGTTCGACTATGGCCGCACGCCGGAAGGCCAGCCGTTTTACGCGATGGAGTTTCTCGACGGCCTGACATTGCAGCAGGTCGTCGAGCAGCACGGCCCGCTGTCGGCCGCGCGTGCCGCGCACGCGCTACGCGGCATCGCTGGCTCGCTGTCGGAGGCCCATGCGCGCGGCCTGGTCCATCGTGACATCAAGCCGGCCAATGTGATGCTGTGCCGGCGCGGCGGCGAATACGATGTGGTCAAGGTGCTCGATTTCGGCCTGGTCAAGGACACGCGGTCGCCGCATACGCGCGACCTGACTCGTGCGCTGCGCGTGCTCGGGACGCCTGCCTACATGGCGCCCGAGCGCATCGAGCAGCCGGACAGCGCCGATCTGCGTTCCGACCTCTATGCGCTCGGCGCAGTTGGCTTCTTCGTGCTGACCGGCAAGTCGCCGTTCGAGTGCGAATCGGACCTCGCGCTTGCCTACCGGGTGGTCAACGTCGCGGCGCCGTCGGTGGCGACGCTGGTGGCCGAAGCCCCGCCGCCCGTGCTCGATGCGCTGATCGCGCAGTGCCTGGCCAAGTCGCCGGAGGATCGTCCTGGCTCGGCGGCCGAGATCGCCGCCGTGCTCGACCAGCTGCTGGTGGTCCTGCCGTGGACCAACCTGCAGGCGCGGGCGTGGTGGGAGGCCCGCGACGCCCGCTGACCAGGCTGACGATGCCGGCCACGGTGCCTGTCATGGGACCGTTTTCGCCAGCAGCGCGTACAGCTGTGCCCGCGGCGCACCGCTGACTTTCGCCGCCAGCGCCGCGGCTCGCGAGGCGGGCATTACCTCGGCCAGGGCGGCGAGCCAGCGGCGTGTGGTCGCGTCGACATCGCCGGCCGCGATCTCATCGGCGGCGTCGACCAGCAGCACGAACTCGCCGCGCGCTCGCGCGGCGATCGCGGCCGTCAGGTCCTGTGCCGCGCAGACCTGCAAAGTCTCAAATTTCTTCGTCAGCTCGCGCGCGATCACCACGCGACGCTGCGGGGCCAGTGCGGCGGCCAGTTCGCGCGCGGTTGCCTCGATCCTGTGCGGTGCCTCGAACAGCACGAAGGCATCGCCGCGGGCCGCGAGTTCGTCCAGCAGACGGGCGAAGCGACGATGGGTATCGATGTCGTAGGGATCGGTGTAGACCGCCTGCAGGT
>JBFGOX010000265.1:0-4893 GCA_041565015.1 Burkholderiaceae bacterium | reverse complement strand
GACGTTCAGCATCCAATTTCCCCTTCTGGTGAATCAGTACAGGACGACACGCGCAGCGCGCAATGGTTCGCGCGCGACCCGCAAAGATGTGAACGTGGGTGCCGTCACCCGTGCATGAGCGATGCGCGCGCGGCCGTCGCGCGGTGCTTCGGTCGCGGGCCCGCGGCGCGCTGCCCGCCTGCGATCGGTTGCAGCGTCGAGCGGCGATTCAGCCTGCGCCGGCCTTAGCCCGAAAGTGGCATATCGCGCATACTCACGCCGTCGTTCGCGATCGCCCGCCACTTTCATGCTTGCAACGCCCGTCGACTTCGTGCCGCTGCTCGCCGAGCAGCATGCGCGGCAATCGCTGACGTTCGTCTTTCGCGGTCATGAACTGCTGATCCGCGAAACCGACCTGGCGTTGCCCGACGAATCGGTCTGTGCGGCAATCGGCGTGCCGGCGGCGCAGCGGCTGCCGGTCGGCCTGCTCGGCGAACACTACTGTGGCGCGGCGTGGGTCGAGCGCGAAACGGCGCCGATTGACGGCTACACCTTCAGCGGCCTGCGCCGGCTGTTCGGTGCGATGGACGAAGCGCGGCTCGCCGTCGCTGGCCGGGCCTTCCAGATCGCCGAGTGGGCCCGTACGCATCGGTACTGCGGCGCCTGCGGCACGCCGATGCAAGGTGTCGCCGGCGAGCGCTGCTTCAGATGCCCGGCGTGTGCGCATCTCGCCTACCCGCGCATTTCGCCGGCAATGATGACGCTGGTCAGGCGCGGCGACGAGATCCTGCTCGCCCGGCATGCCAGGCTGGCGACCAGCCGATTCACCGCGCTGGCCGGATTCGTCGAGGCGGGCGAATCGATCGAAGACGCGATCCACCGCGAAGTGTTCGAGGAAGTCGGCCTGCGGGTGACCGACCTGCGCTACTTCGCCAGCCAGTCGTGGCCGTTTCCGCACTCGCTGATGATCGCCTTCACCGCCGAATACGCCGGCGGCGAACTGACGCTCGACGAAAGCGAGATCACCGAGGCACGCTGGTTCGGTCCGGACGACGAGTTCCCGGAAATTCCGCCCGGCTACTCGATCGCCGCCGCGCTGATCAACGCACACCGGCCGCATCGCCGCTGACTCGCCGCTGACGGCAGGCGCCGGCGTCCGGCGCGCCGTGTGCATGAGGCTGCGAGTCGTCGCTTGACGCCCTTTCGCCCAAGCCGCGTATCGCCGGGTCGAATGCGGCATCGTGCCTGATGCGCGACGCGATTTGATCATCGTCAGCGATCCGGGCGATCGACCCGTGGCCCGCGCCGCGCCTCCGGCTTCTCGGCCCTGCCGTCGCTTGACGCACGTCACCTGTGCGAATCGAAGGGCGCGTAAGTTGTTTCTTGAACTGGCGAGCCTGCTGACGCATGCGGTTGCCCCAAGCCGCATGCGTGGCGGGTCTGTTTATGTCTGTCTGCGGTGCGGCAGAGCCGCGAACCGAATCCTCTCGTACGCCCGAGCCGGTCTTCGTGGCGAAGGCGCTCACCAAGATCTACCGGATGGGCGAAGTCGAAGTGCAGGCGCTGCGCGGCGTCGACCTCGAGATCTTCGCCTCGGAATTCGTCGTCCTGCTGGGCCCGTCGGGCAGCGGCAAGTCGACGCTGCTCAACATCCTCGGCGGGCTCGACACGCCCAGCGGCGGCACGGCGATCTGGCGTGATCACGATCTGACGCATGCCGACGAGGCCGAGCTGACGCGCTACAGGCGCGAACATGTCGGCTTCGTGTTCCAGTTCTACAACCTGATTCCGGCGCTCACGGCAAGAGAAAACGTGGCGCTGGTGACGGACATGTCGCCGAAGCCGATGGCGCCCGAAGACGCGCTCGCGCTGGTCGAGCTGTCGGATCGGCTGGATCACTATCCGTCGCAGCTTTCAGGCGGCGAGCAGCAGCGGGTGGCGATCGCGCGCGCCATCGCCAAGCGGCCCGACGTGCTGCTGTGCGACGAGCCGACCGGCGCGCTCGATTTCGCCACCGGAAAAGTGGTGCTGGAAGCGATCGCGAAGATCAACGCCGAGCTGGGCACCACCGCCGTCGTGATCACGCACAACGCGCCGATCGCGCGCATCGCCGATCGCGTGATGCACATGGCCGACGGACGCATCGCGTCGGTGCAGCGCAATGCGACGAGGCTGCGGCCGGAGGAAATCTCGTGGTGAGCATGCTGGACCGCAAGCTGCTGCGCGACCTGTGGCGTCTGCGCGGGCAGGTGCTGGCCATCGCGCTGGTGGTCGCCGCCGGCATCGTCGGTTACTGCGGATCGCTGTCGACGTACGACACGCTGCGCTGGCTGCAGGCCTCGTACTACGACAGCGCCCGCTTCGCGCAGGTGTTCGCGCAGGGCAAGCGCGCACCGCTTTCGGTGGGCGAGCGGCTGCTGGAGATCCCCGGCCTGGCCGAAGTCGAAACGACGATCACCTTCGACGTGCTGCTCGACCTGCCGGGCGTGATCGAGCCGCTGACCGGGCGCATGATCGCGCTGCCCGCGCACGGGCTGCCGCGGATGAACCGGCTCAGCCTGCGGCGCGGCGGCTGGATCGACGCACCGGAATCCAACCAGGTCCTCGTCAACGAGACTTTCGCCAATGCGCATGGCCTGAATCCCGGCGACCGCGTCGGCGCCTTGCTCAACGGCAAGCGCGAGTCGCTGGTCGTGGTCGGGATCGTGCTGTCGCCCGAATACATCTTCCCGACCCGCGGCGGGCTCGCCGACGAGGGCAGCTTCGGCATCTTCTGGGCCGGTCGCAAGCGGCTTGCGGCTGCGTTCAACATGGACGGCGCCTTCAACACCGTCGCCGTTCGCCTGGCGCACACGGCGAGTCCGGCGGCAGCGGAACGCGCGGCGATCGCCGCCCTCGACCGCGTGCTCGACCGCTATGGCTTTACGGGCGCGCACGGTCGCGACGAGCAGCCGTCGCATCTGCAGCTGACGCAGGAAATCGGCCAGTGGAAGGTCTATGGCACGGTCTTGCCGGTGATCGTCTTCGGCGTGGCCGTGTTCCTGCTCAACGTCGCGCTGACCCGCCAGATCGGCACGCAGCGCGGCCAGATTGCGGCGCTGAAAGCGCTCGGCTGCGACGAGCGGGCCATTAGCCTGCACTACCTGAAGTTCGTGCTGGTCATCGTGCTGATCGGCGGGCCGATCGGTGTGGCCGGTGGCGTGTACTTCGGCTACTCGGTCGCACAGCTGTACGCGCAGTTTTTCCGCTTCCCGGACTTCGAATACCGGATGCTGGCCTGGATTCCGGCCAGTGCGATCGGGCTGGCGCTGGTGGCCTCCGCCATCGGCGTCATCGGCGCGCTGCTGCGGGTGATGCGGCTGCCGCCGGCCGAAGCGATGCGGCCCGCGGCGCCGCCGACGTTCCGGCCGACGCTGATGGAACAGCTGGGCTTCGGGCATCTGTATTCGCCGGCGGTGCGCATGGTCATCCGCGATCTGGAGCGCCGGCCGTTGCGCGCGCTGTTGACGACCTTCGGCATTGCCAGCGCGGTGGCGGTGATGATTTCCGGCACCTGGTGGCGCGACTCGGTCGACTATCTGCTCGACGTCGAACTGTTCATGCGCAATCGCCAGGATGTGAGCGTGGCGCTGACCGAGCCGGCATCGGCCGCGGCGCTCTACGAGCTGGCACGACTGCCCGGCGTGCTGCGCGCCGAGCCCGATCGCATCGTGCCGGTGCGCATTTCGAACGGGCATCGCCGCTACCGCACGTCGCTCGTCGGCATGACCCCGGACTCGCAGATGCGCCCGCTGCTGGACGCAGACCTGCGCCAGGTGCCGCTGCCGGCGGCAGGCGTCGTCCTGAACAATCGACTGGCCGATCGGCTGGGCCTGAAACTGGGCGACCGCGTGCATGTCGAGGTGCTGCAGGGCAAGCGGGCGCAGGCGGAATTCATCCTGGCGGCGTTCAGCTACGAGCTGATGCAGATGCCGGTGGCGATGCCATTGGCGCAGGTCAACCGCCTGCTCGGCGAGGGCGAGGCCCTGTCCGGCGCGCGGCTGCGAATCGACGGCGCGCAGCGCGAGGCGCTGTTTCGCGCGATTCGGCGGACGCCGCGCGCCGCGGCGGTCGTCGAAATCGGCCCGATCGTTCGCAACGTTCGCGAGACGACCGCGCGCAACATCCTGTTCTTCACCTCGGTCATGTCGGTGCTGGCGGCGGCCATCGCGGTGGGCGTCGTCTACAACAACGCCCGCATTGCGCTGGCCGAACGCGCATGGGAACTGGCCAGTCTGCGCGTGCTCGGTTTCACCCGTGGCGAGGTGTCGGGCCTGCTGCTCGGGGAACTGGCGGCCGAGCTGCTGGTGGCGCTGCCGCTGGGTTGTGTGGTCGGCTACGGGCTCGCATGGGGCATCCTGCAGCTGTCGGCGCACGAGACGATGCAGCTGCCGTTCGTGATCGAGCCCCGCACCTACGCGCTGGCCTGCCTCGTCGTGCTGGCGGCCGGCATCGTCAGCGCGCTGGTCGTGCGCAGCCGCGTCGATCGACTTGACCTGGTGGCCGTGCTGAAGACCCGTGAGTGACAACGAATCGCGGAGGCCCGCATGAACCGCAAGCAAATGTTATTCGTCGCCGCCGGGGCATTGCTGATCGGCGGTGCGCTGGTGCTGGCGTTTCGCACGCCGCCGGTGCCGGTCGAGGTGGCCGAGGTCGTGCGCGCGACGTTCGAGCAGACGATTGAGGAAGACGGCAAGACGCGGGTGCGCGAGCGCTACGTGGTCTCGGCCCCGCTGGCCGGGCGGCTCAGCCGCGTGCAGCTGCACGCAGGCGACGAGGTCAAGGCCGGTGCCACGGTCGCCGTCCTGTCGCCATCGGCGCCGGCGATGATCGATGCGCGCAGTGCGCGCGAACTGAGCGAGCGGGTCGGCGCGG
>JBFGOX010000264.1:0-4894 GCA_041565015.1 Burkholderiaceae bacterium | reverse complement strand
GGCATCGGCGGCGCCGGGATGAGCGGCATCGCCGAAGTGCTGCTGAACCTCGGCTTCACGGTGACCGGGTCGGACGCCGTTGAAATCAGCGTCACGCGGCGGCTGGTGCGGCTCGGCGCGCGCGTGACGCGGGGCCACGCGCCGGAACACATCGCCGGCGCCGATGCGGTGGTGACGTCGACCGCGGTCCGCGGCGACAACCCGGAGGTCATTGCCGCACGCGCCCGCCGCATCCCCGTCGTTCCGCGGGCGGTGATGCTGGCCGAACTGATGCGGCTGAAGCAGGGCATCGCGATCGCCGGCACGCACGGCAAGACGACGACGACCAGCCTGGTGGCCAGCGTGCTGGCTGCTGGTGGACTCGATCCGACCTTTGTCATCGGCGGCCGTCTGAATTCGGCTGGCAGCCACGCGCGGCTCGGCACCGGCGAATACATCGTCGTCGAGGCAGATGAGTCGGACGCGTCGTTCCTCAACCTGATGCCGGTCATGGCCGTGGTGACCAACATCGACAACGACCACATGGAGACGTACGGCCACGACTTTGCGCGGCTGAAGGGTGCGTTCGTCGAGTTCCTGTCGCGACTGCCCTTTTATGGCCATGCGGTGCTGTGTATCGACGATCGTCACGTGCGCGAAATCCTGCCGTTCGTTTCCAAGCCCGTGTTGACGTACGGGATGGCAGCCGACGCGCAGTACCGCGCGGTCGAGCCGTTGGCAGACGGCACGCAAATGCGCTTCACGGCGCAGCGCGAGGGGGCGGCGCCGCTGCCGGTGTGCCTGAACCTGCCGGGCCTGCACAACGTCGCCAACGCACTGGCCGCGATTGCGGTGGCCACCGAACTGGGCGTGCGCGACGACGCGATCCTCGACGGGCTGGCGAAATTCACCGGCGTCGGCCGCCGCTTCGCACGCTACGGCGAAGTGGCGATCGATGGCGGCAGCTTCACGCTGATCGACGACTACGGTCATCACCCGGTCGAAATCGAGGCCACGCTGGCGGCGGTTGGCGGCGCCTTTCCCGGCCGGCGCATCGTGCTTGCCTTTCAGCCGCACCGCTACACGCGCACGCGCGACTGTTTCGAGGATTTCGTTCGCGTCCTGTCAGGTGTCGATGCGTTGCTGCTCGCCGAGGTCTACGCCGCCGGCGAGGCGCCGATCGTCGCCGCCGATGGCCGCGCGCTGGCGCGCGCATTACGCGTGGCCGGCAAGGTCGAGCCGGTCTTCGTCGAAGACATCGAGGCGATGCCGCAGGCGATCGTCGATGCGGCGCGGCCGGGCGACGTGGTGGTCACGATGGGTGCCGGCTCGATCGGTCAGGTCGCCGGCAGACTCGCGCCGCAGGAGGGGGCGGAATGAACGCCAACCGCCGCGATCCGAAAGCCTTTGGCAAGGTCGGCGTGCTGTTCGGCGGCCGCAGCGCCGAACGCGAAGTGTCGATGATGTCGGGCACGGGCGTGCTCGAAGCGCTGCGCAGCCGCGGTGTCGACGCGCAGCCGTTCGATCCTGGCACGCAGACGCTGGCTGAACTGGAAGCGGCGAAATTCGACCGGGTATTCATCGCCCTGCATGGCCGTTTCGGCGAAGACGGGACGATTCAGGGCGTGCTGGAAACGCTGCGCGTGCCGTACACCGGCAGTGGCGTGCAGGCAAGCAGCATCGCCATCGACAAACTGATGACCAAGCGGCTGTGGGTGTTCGAAGAGATTCCGACACCCGCCTGGCGCGAACTGCACGCGCATACGGATTTCGCCCAGGTCGTCGCCGAACTGGGCGATGCGTTGATCGTCAAGCCGGTTCGCGAGGGATCGACGATCGGAATCACAAAGGTCACGACGCACGATCACAACGAGCTCGCCACAGCCTTCGAGGCGGCGCTGAAGTACGACGACTGCGTGATCGCCGAGGAACTGATCGCCGGACGCGAACTGACCTGCGCGATTCTCGGCCAGGGTGCCCAGGCGCGCGCACTGCCGCTGATCGAGATCAGGGCGCCGGGAGCCAACTACGACTTCTACAGCAAGTACTTCAGCGACCAGACCGAATACCTTTGTCCGGCGCCGATCGACGAGCGCCTGGCGGGCGAGATTCAGGCGCTCTGTGTCCGCGCCTACAACGTGCTCGGCGCGCGCGGTTGGGGCCGAGTCGACGTGATGCTGCGCCAGCAGGCGCGCGGCGATGAGCCGTTCCTGCTCGAATTGAACACGTCGCCGGGCATGACATCGCATTCGCTGGTGCCGATGGCAGCGAAGGCCGAGGGCATGGATTACGCCGACATCGTGCTCGAGATCCTGTCGCACGCGGCGCTCGGAGTGCGCGAGTGAAAGCCAAGGAAGCGCCGATCGCCAGCATCCGCACGCTGCAGGCGGCGGGCACGGCGATGTTCGTCGCCGCCGGCGTGCTGCTGCTTGCGGCGGCTGCGGCCTGGCTGATACAGCGACCTTGGTTCGACCTGCGTCAGATCGACCTGCGCGCGGCCGAGGCCGGATCGCTGCGTCACGTCAATGCCAACGTCGTGCGCACGGCGACCGTCGGCCGGTTGCGCGGCAATTTCTTCACGCTGCAGCTCGACGAGACGCGGCGCGTGTTCGAGTCGGTGCCCTGGGTGGCAGCGGTGTCGTTGCGGCGCGCCTGGCCGGATCGGCTGCTGGTGACACTGACCGAGCATCGTGCAATCGCGGTCTGGGACGATGGTCGACTGCTGTCCGACCGCGGGCAACTGTTCGTCGCCAACATGGCCGAGGCCGAGGTTTTCGGACCGCTGCCTCAGATCGACGCCCCGGCGCGATACGCCGGCGAAGCGGCGCGCCGACTGCCGCAGCTGCTCGCACGGCTGCGGGCGCTGGATCTGACGCTGGACGCCCTGGAAATCTCCGAGCGCGCCAGCTGGAGCCTGCATACCGAAAGCGGCCTGACGATCGTTCTCGGCCGCGACGAGCCGCCCGGCCGACTCGACGAGCGCTTGGCCCTGCTCGCCACCCACTATCCGGCGATGACCGCGCAGCTCGGCGCCGAACTGCTCCGCATCGATGCGCGCTATCCGCAAGGCTTCGCCGCGATCGCCTCCCGCAAGAAACCATGAGAACAGAAAGCAAGGACATCATCGTTGGCCTCGACGTCGGCACCTCCAAGGTCGTCGTCGGGGTGGCCGAATTCCGGCCCGAAGGCTCGTTCGAGGTGATCGGATTGGGGCAGTCGAGCTCGGAAGGGCTGCGCCGCGGGGTCGTCGTCAACATCGAGGCCACGGTGCAGTCGATCCGCCGCGCGCTCGAAGAGGCCGAAATGATGGCCGGCTGCCGCATCGGCGAGGTCTACACGGGCATCGCCGGCAGTCACATCCGCAGCGTGAATTCCAGCGGAATGGTGCCGATCAAGGACCGCGAGGTCTCGGCCGCCGACGTGGCGCGGGTGATCGAGACCGCGCGCGCGGTGAACATCCCGACCGACCAGCAGGTGCTGCACGTGCTGACGCAGGAGTTCATCGTCGACGGTCAGGAGGACATCCGCGAGCCGATCGGCATGAGCGGCGTGCGGCTCGAGGTCAAGGTGCACATCGTCACCGGCGCCGTGTCCGCGGCGCAGAACATCGTCAAGTGCGTGCGCCGCTGCGGGCTGGAAGTCCAGGACCTCGTGCTGCAGCCGCTGGCTTCGAGCATGTCCGTGCTGACGCACGACGAAAAGGAACTCGGCGTGGCACTGGTCGATGTCGGCGGCGGCACGACGGACATCGCGATTTTCACTGGCGGCGCGATCCGCCACACAGCGGTGATTCCGATTGCCGGCGACCAGATCACCAACGACATTGCGATGGCGTTGCGCACGCCCATACCGGACGCGGAGCAGATCAAGCAGCGCTACGGCGTGGCCAAAGAGGTGCTCGCCGATCCCAACGACCGGATCGAGATCCCGGGCGTCGGCGACCGCGCGCCGCGGCTGCTGTCACGGCAGTCGCTGGCAGCGGTGATCGAACCTCGCGTCGAGGAACTGTTCACGCTGGCGCACAAGGTGATCCGCGACTCCGGCTACGAGGAGATGCTGTCGTCCGGGATCGTGCTCACCGGCGGCAGCGCGCTGCTGCCGGGCATCGGCGAGCTTGCCGAGGACGTCTTTCTGAAGCCGGCGCGGGTCGGCTGGCCCGCGTATCAGGGGCCGCTGGCGGACGTGATCCGCAACCCGCGTTTTGCCACCGTCATCGGGCTGCTGCTCGAAGCGCAGTCGCAGCGGCAGCGGGGTCGCCGCGCTGCTGCGCAAACGGGATCGTTCAAGCAGACGCTCAGGAGGATGCGCGAGTGGATTGTCGGCAATTTTTGATGAGCGCAACTTGTGTACGCGACCCTGCAGGTCGCACGTGCACTCGTTGCGGAAGAAGTCTGCGCGGCCGCCTTCCGGCGGCCGGGCGGCAGCCGCGGCGGCAAGCGCTACGCGGCGGTGGCAGCGGGGATCGTGGCGCGACCACGTCTTCGCACGGAGCGTGCAGTGTCAAAAGCGGCAGCGGGCCACCCGTTACGCCGTTGACATTGTGCGTTTCGTTATTTCGTTATCGATGCATCAATTCAGGAGATACGGATGGCTTTCGAAATTCTCGAGACTGAAACCCGCGGTACGGTGATCAAGGTGGTTGGAGTCGGCGGCGCCGGCGGCAATGCAGTGGAGCACATGATCAGCCGCGGCGTGCAGGGCGTGGAGTTCATCTGCGCCAACACCGACCATCAGGCATTGGCGCGCTCGTCAGCCAAGAACATCGTGCAGCTTGGCAGCACCGGGCTGGGCGCCGGCAGCAAACCCGAGGTCGGCCGCCAGGCGGCGGTCGACGGGCGCGAGCGGCTTGCCGATGCATTGCGGGGCGCGCACATGGTGTTCATCACCGCCGGCATGGGCGGCGGCACGGGCACCG
>JBFGOX010000263.1:0-4898 GCA_041565015.1 Burkholderiaceae bacterium | reverse complement strand
GGCGGCTGTGCGGCGAACATGGCATCGATGAATTGGATGCCGCTGGCCTCGACCGCCAGGCGACGGACCAGCCGCATCATGTCGCGCACGGTGATCGGCCGCACCCAGGCGGTGCCGCGACAGTCGGCCGGCAGATTGGCCACGCCCTTTTCGCGCAGGTAGCGGTTGACGCCGGCGACGTAGCCGCGATACAGCGCTTTGACCTCAGCGCTCTGGCGATCGAACGTGTCGTCCGCCGCTGCGTCGCCGTTGATCAGCTTGAAGTAGAAATCCATGCGCAGGTTGTTGCGCTGGTAAATGTTGGTCGCATCGGGACCGAAGTAGCGGCTGCGCTCGCCGTTGACGGTGACGATCTCGTCGGCCAGCACGCAATAGTTGTCCTGCGCGAATGCATAGCCGAGGCCGTAGCCAAGGCCCGCTTCGTCCCGCGCGACGATATGCGGGATGCCGTAGGTCGTGCGGCGGATCTCGGCGGCAAACTCGGTCGCCGGCAGCTGCGCGGTCGGTCGAGCGCCGCCACCGCCGCCGCCACCGCCGAACAAGGCGAGCGCCGCGGCACCAAGCGCCGCGCAGACGGCAATCGTGAATGAATTCCGCAACCGGCTCGTCCTCGGCATCGGCAGTCTCCCTCTCTTCGATTGTGTCGTCCTCTTCGCGACTTTGCCGCAGCATGCACAGGCTGACGATCACGGGCTGTCGTAACCGCATCAATCGATGAGCGCGCTCCACGCCTCGATGATTGCCCGCACTTCGTCGGGCCGCTCGGTCAGCGGCCAGTGGTGGCAGTCGATCGTGCGCACCGTGCCGCGCGGAAACTTCGCTGCGATGGCGCGCATCGGCGCCAGGTCGGCAAAGGTCGCGCCGGTGGACAGCAGCACGAGCGTCGGTGCCTTGATCGACGCGGGAGCCGCGGTCGGGCGGAACATCTCGATCAGTTCCTGCAGGTAATGCGCCGTGCGGAACGAGCGCAGGTCGGCGCGCGTGGAACTGTAGCGGCGGATGAACTCGGCTTCGGCCTGCGGCGAACCCAGCGAAGCGCGCGCCTTTTCGTCGAGGGCGCGCAGATCGAGCGCTTCGAGTTGCCGTCGCCGCAATCCGCACGCATTCAGTGCGCGCACCAGCAGCACAGCGACTCGAAACAGCGGTGCCGCGCGCGCCAGCCATTTCCAGCGACCGTGCAGCGCCGGGCGAAACACGGGGTCGATCAGCACTTGCGCGGCGACGCGCTGCGGTGCGCGCGCCGCGACGGCCAGTGCGACCTGTGCGCCGAGACTGTGCCCGATCAGCAGCGCCCCTGCGTGACCCTCGGCATCGAGCAGCGCCAGCAGATCGTCGCTCCACAACTCCAGGTTGATGGGACCGCGCGTCGGCGAATCGCCGTGGCCGCGCAGATCAATGCGGATGACGTCGCGTTCCTCGACGAGCGTCGTGCGCTCGACGAACTCCGACCAGCGCGACAGGTTGCTGGCCAGCCCGTGCAGCAGCAGCACCGGGGACTTCCGGCTTCGCCGACGTGCGGGCGCGCAGCGGTAGGCGAGCATGAAGCCGTCGGGCCGAGCCAGCGTGCGCGCCTGTTCATCCATCGGTGGCGATGGCAACGGGCTCAGCGCGACTCGTCCCGGGGACCGCGCCGGTGTCCGGGCTTCCCGGCCGCTTCACGCTGGTCGCCGACGCGGGCGGTTGCCGTTTCGTGCTCGGCCGCGCTGCGCTTCGTCCCGCGCCGTCGCGGCAGTCTTTCGGCGTCGTACCTGTCCAACGGCCAGTCCCCGATCTGCGGATGCAAAATCATGCGGCGCCCGCTTCATCCGACCGCCGACGGCGCGAATCTACCGCGACCGAGGATGCCCCGACGCCGCCGAACGCCGTATCCTGCGCACACATCGTTGAAAAGAGTGCCGCGGTGAGCGAACGCCTGCAACGACTGCTCGACAACAACCGCGACTGGGCGCGACATGAGCTCGCGCGCGATCCGGACTATTTCACCAAGCTGCTCGGCCAGCAGACGCCCGAGTACCTGTGGATCGGCTGCTCGGACAGCCGCGTGCCGGCCAACCAGATCGTCGGCCTGGCGCCCGGCGAAGTCTTCGTCCACCGCAACGTCGGCAACCTGGTTGTCCACTCCGACCTGAACTGCCTGTCGGTGATCGACTTCGCGGTGAGCGTGCTGCGCGTCAAGCAGGTGATCGTCGTCGGCCACCACGGCTGTGGCGGCGTGAGGATGGCGCTGCAACGTTCGGCCAAGGGTCTCGCCGAACACTGGCTGCGGCACATCCGTGACGTGTACGACAAGCACGCGGCGCGCGTCGAGGCCGTGGCCAACGCCGAGCGGAAGATCGATCTGCTGTGCGAGCTGAACGTGCTCGAGCAGGCCAGCAACGTCTGTGAATCGACAATCGTGCGCGAGGCCTGGGCCTGGGGCGCGGACCCGACGGTCAGCGCCATGATCTATTCGCTGCGCGACGGCCTGCTGGTCGACCTGCACTTCGACGTCGGCGCCTCGGTAGACCTGGCGGCGGCGCGGGCGCAGTCGCTCGCTTTCATCTTCGGCCGCTACGGCCGCTGACCGGCGCGCATCGCTCGTTCGCCCATGTGCGGCCGCTACGACCTGTCGGACAACCCGGCGGCGATCCGCGCCAAGTTCAGCGTGCCGGCGGTGCCCGATTTCACGCCGAACGCCGACTGGCGGCCGACCAACATGGCGCCGGTGGTGCGGCTCGATGAGCAGGGTGCGCGCGAGTGTCTGCTGGCGCGATGGGGCCTGGTGCCGGGCTGGGCGGCCGACCTGAAGTTCGGCAACCGCTGCATCAACGCGCGCAGCGAAACGGTCGCGAAGCTGCCGGCGTTCCGCGGCGCGTTCCGCAAGCGACGCTGCCTGGTGCCCGTAAACGCCTTCTTCGAGTGGAGCGGCGAAAAGGGCCACCGCGTCAAATGGCGCATCGCGCTGCACGATGTGCCGCTGTTCGCGCTCGCCGGGCTGTGGGAATGGTGGCAGGACCGTGACAGCGGCGACGCTGTGACGAGCTACACGATCATCACCTGCGCCGCCAACGCGGCGATCGCGCCGCTGCACGACCGCATGCCGGTGATCGTGCGCGAGGCCGACTATGCGCGCTGGCTCGACGCCTCGAGCGACGGCCATGCACTGCTGGCGCCGTTTGCCGACGATGCCCTTCGTGTCGAAAAGGCCTGAGCCGAGACACGACGGTCCGGTCTTTCCGGGCCACGGGCCCGAAGCACCCGCGCGTGATCCGAACAGACGCGGACCGAACGTCGCGCGAAGAGATTGCCGAGATGATGCCCATCAGGGGCAGCGTGAGTCGACGGCACAAGCCGAATCACCAGGGAAAAAGCGACCAACAGTTCCTGCACCGGCGACTGATCGCCTTTGTCCGGCAAGCATCGCCGAAGGTCAACTCACCTGCGCGGGCAAAGGATGACACCCGTGCTTGCGCTTGCTTGGGCGAATCAAGTGATGGTGATTCGACCGATGCCTGCGCCGGCACGCAGGGGGTCTCGGCCGCCGGCGATGTGGCCGCTAACGGCGCTCCCGGTCCGATTCGATCGCCAGACAAAAACCTCAACGGGCAGCGCATCAACGACGCCGCTCGTTCGTCTTCCGCATGAGTTGTTCGCTCACGTCATCTGCTGCGATCAGGCTGCCGTCGGTGTCAACTGGATTTCGCCACAAGGCTCAGGGCTCCTGAACGAAAACGGGTGACCACGGTGTCTTTCGCATGCGGCGAAGTGTCGACGGCGCCGGAAGTTGGCGACTGGCAGCCACCGTAGCAAAATTCGCTTCCATGCCATTTGTGGTCAGCCCGCCGCGGCGGCCTGGCATTCTGGCATCCGAACGCGGCACAGGATCTCCACGTGAACTTTCTCCTCGGCGTCGGGGCGCAGCGATGCGGCACGACCTGGCTCCACAGCTACTTGTCGAATCATCCCGCGGTGTTCATGTCGCCCTTCAAGGAGCTGCACGTCTTCGACGCGATGTTTGCGCCGGAGAACAGCGGATACACGCGCGAGAAGCGCTTCGACGAATTACGAGCGTTCCTCGGCAAGATTCTGACCGGAGAGCCCATCGTCAGGAACGACCTGGTGATAGCCATCGAAAAGTACGCGCTGTCCCTTGGCGAGAATGCGTATCTGGCGCACTTCCGGAAGTTCGTTCGGCCCGATCATCGGGTGATGGGCGAAGTCACGCCCTCCTACAGCCTGATTCCGCAGAGCGGATTTCAGTTCATCCGCGACTTCCTGGTGAGGGCGGACCTCAAGCCGAAAGTCGTGTTCGTGATGCGCGACCCGGTGGAACGCATGTACTCGCAACTTAGGTTCAACGAGCGGCGTGGCGTAATCCGGGTGAAGGATGCGTACGCAGCGGCATTGACCTCACCGGGCATCACCTTCCGGACGAGATACGACCTGACCGTCGCCAATCTGAGCGCGCAGTTCGAACCGGACGAACTGCTTTTTCTGTTTTTCGAAGAGTTGTTTCAGGACCGTTCGGTCGAAAACCTGTGCCGTTTCCTCGGCATCGATGCGAGGCCGGCAGACTTTTCGGCGCGGGTGAACGCGGCTCCGGACGTGGGCGAGATCGACCCAAACTTCCGCCTGGCTGCGCGAGAGCAACTCGACGTCGTCTATGAGTTCTGTGCCGATCGGTTCGGGCGCGAGAAACTCCAAACGCTCTGGAAATGTTTCTGATTTTCCTGTCCTTGTATGCCGATGCTGGGAACGGCGCACCAGCGCGCGCCGGCTGGACCGGGATCGCAATCCTTCAGGCCCGCGGACTGTAATCCTGTCAGCCGGTCGCTCGCGTCCGACCACGGCATCGGAAGCACGGCCGATTCGGTTCTCGCCGAGAAATGACCCGAAAACCCGGCAAAGACGGCGCAGTC
>JBFGOX010000262.1:0-4930 GCA_041565015.1 Burkholderiaceae bacterium | reverse complement strand
GTGCTGGCCGGCGCGCCGGCCGGGTCGAAAACGGGCGACCGGGCGCCGGACTTCGCGCTGAAGAGCCTGTCGGGCGAGAACATCCGCCTGAGCGAGCTGCGTGGCCAGGTGGTGATGGTCAATTTCTGGGCGTCCTGGTGCGGTCCCTGCCGGCAGGAAATGCCGCACCTCGAGGAGCTGTACCGGCGCTACGAAGCGTTGGGCTTTACGCTGCTGGGCGTGAACGTCGAGAAGGACCGGCGCAAGGCCGACCGCATGCTCGCCGACCTGTCGCTGAGCTTCCCCATCCTGTTCGACGAACGTAACGAAGTGTCCGAGCTCTACGGCGTGATCGCCATGCCCAGCACGGTGCTGATCGACCGCGAAGGCAACGTGCGCCACGTGCATCACGGCTACAAGCCCGGTTACGAGCAGGAGTACCAGACCCAGATCCGGAGCCTGATCAGAGAATGAAAACGCTGACGATCATATTGACCGTGTTGCTGCTGGCCGGCTGCAGCCGGATCGAGCCCTGGGTGAAACCCTACGAGCGCAACTTCCTGGCCGACCCGATCATGCAGGCCGAGCGCGATCCGGTGGCGACGGCCTATCTCAACCACGTGTTCGAGGCCCGCGAGGGCGCCCGCGGCGCGCTCGGCGGCGACGGCGGCGGCTGCGGCTGTAACTGATGCTGCGCCGGGTTGGCATTCTGCTTTTGGTCTGCGGCAGCGCCGCTGCTGAAGTGCTGTCGGACGAGCGGGCCGACGCGCTGTATCACGTCTACGACGGCGGCGGCGTGCAGGTGGACGGGCCTTCCCTGCTGGTGCGCAAGAACTTCGGCGAGGCGGTATCGGTTTACGGCAATTACTATGTCGATTCGGTCAGCAGCGCGTCGATCGACGTGGTCAGCACCGCCAGCCCCTACGCGGAACAACGCGAGCAGAAGACGCTCGGCGTCGATTACCTGCACGGCGACAGCAAGTTCGGCCTCAGCTACACCGACAGCGACGAGAACGACTACCGCGCGAGCACGGCCTCGTTCTCGATCAGCCATGCCATGTTCGGCAATCTCACGACGGTGTCGATGGGCTATTCACAGGCCTGGGACGAAGTCCGCCGCAACAACGATGCGAACTTCCTGGGCGAAGTGGACCGGCGCCATTACCGGCTCGGCGTGTCGCAGATTCTCACGCCGAAGTTCCTGATGGGGCTGAACTACGAGGCCATCACCGACGAAGGCTATCTGAACAACCCCTATCGCAGCGTGCGCTTCATGGATGCCGATGCGGGCAACGGCTACAGCTACGAATCCGAGCTCTATCCCAACACCCGCACCAGCAACACCATCGCGTTGCGCTCGCAGTACTACCTGCCCTATCGCGCCGCGATCCGGGCCGAATACCGCTATTTCGAGGACACCTGGGGCATCGAGGCGAGCTCGGCGGAGCTCAGTTACACCCACCCGCTGGAGAGCGGCTGGACCTTCGACGCCCGCTTCCGCGTGTACGGCCAGAACTCGGCCGATTTCTACAGCGACCTGTTCGAGCGCCCCGCCGAGCTGAACTTCCGCGCGCGCGACAAGGAGCTGTCGACCTTCGAAAGCAGGATGGTCGGCGTCGGCGTCTCCTACGAATTCGCGCGCGACGGCTGGCGATTCATCGACCGCGGCACGCTGAACTTCCAGTACGACCGCTTCGTGTTCGACTACGACGACTTCCGCGATGTCACCGCCGGCGGCGCGCCCGGCGCCGAACCGCTGTACGGCTTCGATGCCGACGTGCTGCGGGTCTACGTCTCGATCTGGTTCTAGGGTCTACTCGAAACCGCCGGAGACGTGCAGCTCCAGGTCGGCGTCGACGATGACCGCCTCGTAGTCTTCCAGCGATTCGATCAGCTCCAGCCCCTTCGCGATACCCAGCACGAACACGCCGGTGCGGTTGCGCAGTGGCGGCCGCTTTAGTAGATCGAGCCGCAGCCGCGCATTGAGCAGTTGCAGCGCCGGCATGTCGGAAAGCCGCAGCTCGACCGCGCGCGACAGCGAGACGATCTCGCCGGCGTTGGTGTAGCCGAAGCCCTGCGTGATGCGCAGCGAGTCCGTCCGCGCGGCGCGCGAGACTTCAAGCCCGTCGACCACGCCGGGGCCGAGCGCGCGCGCATAGGCGGCCTGGCGGGCAAGGAAGTACGCCTGGTCACGCGTCAGGTCGCGCGCGGCGAGAAAGCGGCCGTCGAAGTAGCGCGGCCGGCGCCGGTGCGATTCGTCGATCAGCAGGTTGCGTGTGCGCAGCGGCTCGACCTCGGCCGGCAGCAGGCGGGTACGCAGGGTGTCGAAATCGATCATGGCAGGGTTCCTCTGGACTCAGGCAGCAGGTACCAGGTCGAGCACGCGCGCCAGCGCGTCGGTCGGGAAGACAAAGGCGCGCGACAGGTTGTCGATGTCGGCGACGGTCATCGAGGTGAACTCCGGTTCCGGCGGCGCGTCGCCGCCTGGTGCCGTTGCCGGTATGCGCAATCGCGCCAGGAACAGCGCGGCCGGCGACAGCAGCGAGGCGCTGTCGCCCGCCGCGGCCGGCGGCAGCGTCAGTGGCTGCTCGCGCGCGTAGGCGAGTTGCGGCTGGCCTACGGGCGGAAAGCTGCGCTCGCCCGGACGCGCCAGCGTGCCGTCGAAGGCACCGAGCAGTTGCAACTTCAACTCGGCGAGCCGGCCTTCCGGCGTGGTCGAGGTGAAGCCGGCAAAACGCGCGCCGGGCAGCGTGGCCGAGTCGGTCGGATCGATGTCGCGCGGCGCAAGGTGGAAGCGAAAGCCGTCGCGCAGCCGGTTCGGCACCGTGGCGTCGGTCGCATCGATGGCGCCTTCGGCAAACGACGGCGTTTTCCCGCGTTCGCACGGCATGAACTCGACGAATACATCGACGATCACGCGATCGCCGCGCAGCGCATCGCGCAAGGCGGCACGGCCGAGCGCATTGGCGGCGTCGGCGAGCGCGGCGTACCAGCGGTTGATGCGGATGCACCACGGCCGCGGCACCTCGATCAGGCGGCCGTAGCGGTCGAGCGCCAGGCCCGGCTGCACGGCAAGTTCGAAGTCGTCGCCGAGCGGCTGCGGCGGCGTCACGGCAAGACCACATAGGGTGCCCGCGCCGTGCAGGTAGGCGAGCGCGCGCGCCAGGCGGCTGCGGTGATAGGTCTGCTCGTCGAGGAAATCCCCGGCATCGAGCAGCACGCCGGTGGCGTAATGCGGACGGTCCGGCCGCTCGGCGGCTTCGAGGGCGTCGCTGCGGAAATCGTCAGGCATGGCTCACCTCGGAGGTTCGTCCTCAATGGGTTCGGCCGGCGCGTCGTCGCCGCGCGGCGCGCGGATCGGCGGCGGCCGCAGGATCACCGGTGGCGGCGCCACCGGTTGCACGATCACCGGCGGCGGCGCGACCGGCGGCAGCACCGGCTCGACGATCACGCGCCGCACTTCGATCACGACCTGATCGGTCGCGCTTTCCTGTCCGCTGTCGTCGATCACCGTCAGCGCAAAGCGGTGCCGGCCGGGCGCGAGCGCGTTTTCGACCACCACGTTCGGCCGCGGCGATTCGAACGGCTGATTCAGCGCCAGCACGGGCATGATCTTTTGCTCAGCGGGCCGGGCCGAGGTAGGTGAAGCGGTAGGACTTGATCACGCCGCCGATATCGAACGAGCGCTTGCCCGACAGTTCGAAGCTGCGGCCGAAGTTGACGACATCCGGCCCGTCGAGCACGGCGGTTGGCCGCTCGCGGTCGGCGACGATGACGACGATCGCCGTCGGCTCCGACGTATTGCCGGAATCGTCGGTGACCACCAGTTCGTAGCGGTGCCGCCCGGTCGGCAGCGGCGCGTTCGGATCGACCTCGACCGCAATGACGGCCTGGTCGGTCTCGAACGGAACGTTGATGTCGAGGCGTGGCATCGGTGCACTCCTTCTGCAAGGGGGACGGGTCAGGTTCGACGCGTCCAGGTGAAGCGGGTCAGGTCGAAACCGGGCGCGGCGAACGAACGCGCGCCGCTGAGCACGAAATCGGTGGCCGGGCTGACGATCGACGGGCCGTCGATCACCGCAGTGGGTATCCGTGACGGCGGCGCCCAGCCGGCCTCGAGCCGCCAGTCCAGCGCGGCGCCGCCTTCGATCACGTCGCCGCGGCCGACGCGGCTGACGTCGATGCGGGCCACACGTGTCGGCAATGGCTCGCGCAGGTAGCTGTCGACGCCGACCAGCGCGGCGATGCCGACCAGGAACCGCTCGCGCGCCGCCAGCACCTTGACCTCGACGTGCGCCGGCGCCTCCTCGACGACGATCGCATCGATCAGCCGCCGCATTTCGTCGTGCAGATCTTCGTGCACGAGGATCGTCGCCCGGTGCGCGGTGCGCGCGTAGAACGATTCGGTGATCCGCTCGGCACGCTCCGCGCCGAAGGTCTCCTCGAGCGCCTCCGGCAGGAAGGCGGCGAGGAATTCGCGCTCGACCGTTTCGTCGCCGAGGATCAGCGTGTCGCCGACATACGAATTGCCGGAGGTGATGAGCCCGGGCAGCAGCGGATCGTCGTCGCGCTCCAGATCGACGCCGAGCAGCGTGGCCACCGTGCGGCGCAATCGGAAGTCTTCGACGACGACGATCGCGCCGCCCGAGACCCAGCCGCCGCTGGCGATATCGAGCGCCAGTTCGAGACCGTTGAGCGTGCCGCGGCGACGCGCGCGCTCTGCGTGGCTGGCGACCCAGGCGCGGGCGCGCGCGGCCAGCAGGGCCGAAGGCAACCGCGCGCCGATGAACTGCGCCAGCCATGGCAACGCCGCCAGCGGGCAGCTCGCCGGCCCGGTCAGCACGTGCGCATCGGCGGCCAGGTCCTCCCAGCGGGTCAGTTCGCTTTCGAACACTTGCGTGAAGCGCTCGTAGAAATCGTGCGGCGTGGCGCGGCCGGTCGCGGCGCGGTC
>JBFGOX010000261.1:0-4932 GCA_041565015.1 Burkholderiaceae bacterium | reverse complement strand
GTGCGCTTCCAGTCGTTCAGACCTTCGCGCGTACCGGACGGCAGCTTCGCCGCCTCGCCCAGACCCGGGGCCGAGACCGGAATGTCATACAGCACCCAGTGCACCCAGGTCATCTTCGGCGCCGCAGGATCGGGCGCATCGGGATCGTCGACGATCAACGCGAGCGTCTGCGTGCCGGCCGGCAGATCGCTCCAGCCCAGCGGCGGCGCGGCATCGCGCCCTTCGCAGGTATGCGCGATCGGGATCTCGCCGTTCGGCGCAAAGGCCGTCGAGGTCAGTTTCATCTTGTCTCCTTACCGGCCAGCCAAACGCGCACCTCGCGCAGCGGCCGCGTGTTGATGACATCGGCCTTCTCCAGCCAGCCGCGCCGCGCCTGACCGATGCCGAAGACCAGATTGTCGAATTCATGCTCGCTGTGCGCGTCGGAATTGATGACCACGCGCGCGCCCTCGTCCTTTGCCATGCGGCAGTAGAGATCCGTCAGGTCGAGTCGCTCGGGATGCGCGTTCAGTTCGAGCGCCACCTCGCGCGCCTTGCACTTGCGGATCACCGCCAGCATATCGACGTCGTAGGGTTCACGCCGGTCGATCAGCCGACCGAGCGGGTGGGCGAGGATGCCGACCTTCGGATGCTCGAGCGCGGCCAGGATTCGACGCGTCTGCGCGGCCCGGCTCAGATCGAACTTCGAGTGCACGGCGGCGATGACGACGTCGAGCGGCGCCAGCACCGCGTCGGGCAGATCGAGCCCGCCGTCTTCGAGCACGTCGACCTCGATACCGGTCAGCAGCTCGATGCCGTCGAGCTTGTCGTTGATCGCCTCGACTTCGGCGCGCTGCTTGGCCAGTCGCACCGGGTCGAGGCCGCGCGCGACCGTCAGCCGCCGACTGTGGTCGCTGATGGCCAGATAGCGCAGCCCCTGTTCCTGCGCGGCGCGCGCCATCGCCTCGACGCTGGCCGTGCCGTCGCTCCACTTCGTGTGCGCATGCAGGTCGCCGACCAGATCGGCGCGTTCGATCAGCGTCGGCAACGCATTTTTCTGCGCCGCCTCGACCTCGCCGCGATCCTCGCGCAGTTCCGGCGCGATCCACGGCATTCCAAGAGCCTCATAAATCGACTCCTCGGTCGCCGCGGCGACGACCTGGCGCCCTTTGAGCAATCCGTATTCATTCAGCTTCATGCCGCGCTCGAGGGCGAGGTTTCTGAGCCGGATGTTGTGCGCTTTGGAGCCGGTGAAGTACAGCAACGCCGCGCCGAAGCTTTCTTCCGGCACCACGCGCAGGTCGACCTGCAGGCCTGAAGCCAGCACCACGGTGGCGCGCGTCCCGCCCGAGGCGCGAACGTCGGCCACCTCGGGATACTCGAGCAGATGCCCGCAGACCGCGGCACCGTTCGGGGCGCTGGCCAGCAGGTCGAGGTCGCCGACGGTTTCCCGCGCCCGGCGCAGGCTGCCGGCGGCCACTGCCGCGGCGACCTTCGGCCCTTTGCGCAGGTGATCGATCAGCGCCGCGGCATGCTGGGCTGCCGTCACCAGCTTCAGCCGCTTCGACTTGTGGCTGTGCGCGTCGATGGCCTCGAGGATGCGGGCCTCGGTCTTGGCGCCGAATCCCGGCAGCGCGCGAATGCGGCCATCGCGCGCGGCGCGCGCCAGCTGCGCCAAGCTGGTCACGTGCAGCTCTTCGTACAGGGCACGCACACGCTTGGCGCCGAGTCCCGGCAGCTGCAGCATCTCCGTGACGCCGGCGGGAATCTGGCGACGCAGGCGATCGAGCAGCGCCAGATGTCCGCTGCGCGCAAACTCCTCGATCTTGCCCGCCAGATCGGCGCCGATACCCGGCAGCTTTGGGAGTGCCTTGCCCTGCTCGACTTCTGCGATCAGGTCACGCTTGAGTTCGCCGACCACGCGCGCCGCATTGCGATAAGCGCGTACGCGGAACGGATTGGCGTCCTGCAGTTCGAGCAGGTCGGCCGTCTGTTCGAACGCGGCTGCCAGATCGGCGTTGGTCTTCGGCACCGGGCTGCTCCCATGCACCTGCTTGAACAAATCTAGCCGCCGCGGGCTGCGGCCGCGAGACCGCAGTCAAGCCGGCCGACGGGGATGCGCGCGCGGCCACCCGATCGTTGTCGGCGTCCTCTCGGCCCGCCGTCGCACCTGTGGCGCCGTGCCGCCGGCGGCCATCCGACACGGCACTGAAGGACCGTGCGCACGCACGGCTGCCCTTGTGGGAACCGACCGTGCTCCGGGCGAGAAAAACGCTGCATGGCTCACGCCCATGCGCGAGAGCCCGAAGGCCGGCTCGCCTATTTGCGCGTCGCTGCCTCGCGCGTCTGCTCGGCCTTGATCACCCGCACCACCGCGTCGAGTTGCTCGGCCAGCGCTTCGAGAAGGTTATCGACGGCGATGATGCCGGCCAGATGACCGGCGTCATCGAGCACCGGCAAGCGCCGCACCCCGTGCTCGCGCATTCGCGCCAGCGCGTCGAGAATGTCGTCGCCGTCGCGGACGGTCGCCAGCGGTGTGGCCATCACGTCACCGGCGGTCAGCGTGTTCGGATCCAGTCCGACGGCCACCGTCTCGATGACGATGTCACGGTCGGTCACGATCCCGCGCGGGTCATCGCGGTCACCTTTGTCGTCGATCACGACGACGCTGCCAACGTGCTGCCTGCGCATGATCTGCGCACATTCGGCCAGCGTGGTCGTCGGCGTGACGGTCACCACTTCCTGCGCGGACAGATCGCGCACTGTTACCGTACGGGCTCTCATGGCGGCCTCCTTTGTTTAGATGTTGCGCCGGTGCCCGGCCGGCGGACTGACCTGAATCAACGTCTCGGCCGCAGCGCTAATCTCCGATGATGCCGCGTCGCCTTGATTTCGCCGCCATCCGCTTCGGTGTCGCCACGCTGTCGTGCGTCGCGTTGGGGGGCTGCTACTTCTCCATCGGTTTCGACAGCGACCCGATTGCCGAGCCGCTGGAGATCATCGAGCAGCCACAAAGCACGGTCGTCACCGTCGGCCAGAGCGCACGCTTCTTCGTCGGCGCCACTGGCGGGCGCCTCAGTTTTCAGTGGCTGCGCAACGGGGTGGCGATCGCAGGTGCCACCGGCTCGTCGCACACGACATTCGCCACGACCATTGCGGATGATGGAACGTTATTCACCGTTCGCGTCTGCAATGACCTGGCCTGCGTCACCAGTCTGCCTGCGCTGCTGACGGTGCTGCGCGCCCAGTAACGCGCCGGTAACTCACCGAAAAATACGCTTCACACGAGCGCCGCACCGGCGCTAATCTGCCCGTTCAGTCCGAGGCGCATGGGGCGCCGGGCAAAGCGGGAGCGAGGGACAACATGCAGGCACACGACGACACACGCGCCTTCGGCCGTTCGGGATTACGCATCGTCCTGGCCGCGGCGAGCGCACTGGCACTGGCAGGCTGCCTGGCGACGACACCGACGATGGGCGGCTCGGGTACGGTCGCCTCCGGCTCCGCCGGCGGCGCTACCACGCAGGGCGAGAACACAGCACTCGAAAAGTGTCCCGAATCCCTGGGCACGCTGGGCATCGACGAGGACCAGGGCGCGCCGTGGTACGCGCGCTATTCGCAGCAGTACAAGCTCGGCTCAACCGTACCGCTGCTGCGACTGATCATCCAGCAAAGCAACTGCTTCGTGATCGTCGAGCGTGGCTCGGCGTTCAACAGCATGATGCGGGAACGGCAACTGCGCGATTCCGGCGAGATGCGCGCCGGCAGCAGCATGCAGCAGGGCCAGATCGTCGCTGCCGACTACACGATGAAGCCGAGCATCGCCTTCAGCGAGCGAGGCACGGGCGGCGTCGGCGCGGCAGTGGGCGGTCTTCTCGGCAGCGTCGGCGCACTGGTTGGCGGCTCGATGCGGCAGAACGAGGCGTCGACCACGCTGCTGCTGATCGACAACCGCTCCGGCGTGCAACTGGCCGCCGCCGAGGGCAGCGCGAAGAACATGGACTTCGGCCTGCTCGGTGGCGTGTTCGGCGGCGGCGCTGGCGGCGCCGGCGGCGCCTATTCGCGCACGCCCGAAGGCAAAGTGCTGACCGCCGCATTCGTCGACTCGTACAACCAGATGGTCAAGGCCGTGCGCAACTACAAGGCGCAGACGGTCCGCGGCGGACTGGGTACCGGTGGCGGGCTCGGGGTTCAGGGCGGACAGACCCCGGCGTCGCAACAGGTGCCCAAGCGCTGATCTGCGACTGTCATCGTCGATTCGAATACGGCGGCTGCGGCCGCCGTTTCTTTTTGCTACGCGCCGCCGGGGCGTCAGCCGCCGGTCGCTGCACGCAAGGACGCGACCCCTGGCGCGATCGCGTGGACCGGCAGCGCCGCGCACGCTCGACTCGCAGCCGTTCCGGTAACTTTCCGGTAACCGCGGCGCGCGTATCACCCCGTCATGCTGCGGGATCGATTCCTACCAGGCTGCATTGAGCACGAATTGCTGATGGCAGGCCGGATCGACTCGCTCGGGACGACTGAGGCGCATGCGCCGCCCATGCTGCGCATCGATCTGCTCGGTTCGCCGTCGCTGCATCTGGCCGAGCGGTCGGTCCCACTGGCGCGCAAGGATGCGGCGCTGCTGGCCATTCTCGCGCTCGACGGGCCGACTGCAGCCACGCGGCTGGCGGCATTGCTGTGGCCGGACGTCGACGAGAAACAGGCGGCGAACAACCTTCGCCAGCGGATCTTCCGGTTGCGCAGGGCCGCCGGGCAGCGCTTCATCGAGGCGGGCGCGTCGGTGTTCTTTGCCGGCGAGGTCGCGAACGACCTGCAGGAGATCGAGGGATTCGACCACGATTCGGCTCCGGGAGAACTGCTCGGCGGGCTGCACTTCGACGACCTCGATGAGCTCGACGCGTGGGTGCAGGCCGCTCGCGGCCGCTGGCAGGCGCAGTGCGCCGAGGCCCT
>JBFGOX010000260.1:0-4941 GCA_041565015.1 Burkholderiaceae bacterium | reverse complement strand
GCTGGAGGCCGAAGAGACGCCACTGGCCGAGGAGGACGTCGACGTGCCGTCCCTCGTCGACGAACTCGAGGCCGAGGCGAATGCCCTGTCCCAGGGGAGGCACGAGATCCGCAAGCGCGTCGAGCCGCTGCGGCTGCGCGGCAGCCGCGACGAGCTGCGCAGCGCTTTCGGCAATCTGGTGTCCAATGCGATCCGCTATACACCCGATGGCGGGCGGGTCGTGCTTTCATGGCGGGCGCAGGACGACGGCGTCGTCTTCGAAGTACAGGACACCGGGATCGGGGTTGCGCCCGAGCACCTGCCGCGACTGACCGAACGGTTCTATCGCGTCGACCGCAGCCGCTCGCGCGAAACGGGCGGCACCGGCCTCGGCCTGGCCATCGTCAAGCACGTGCTGATGCGCCATCAGGGCCGGCTGCAGGTGCAATCGGCGCCGGGCGACGGAAGCACATTTGCGGCCTGGTTGCCCGCAGTGCGCCTGCGGAAAGGAGAAATGCCGTTGCGGCGGGTGGCATGAGCCCAAACCCCTTCGCCACGGCCAAATTGCCGCGGTTTCGGCGCACGCGTATCATTCGCGCACTTCGGGGCGTAGCGCAGCCTGGTAGCGCACCTGCCTTGGGCGCAGGGGGTCGGAGGTTCGAATCCTCTCGCCCCGACCAGATGCCTTGCCGACTGCCTGCGCCAGTCCCGACGGTTCAACCTGCCCGTAGCTCAGCTGGATAGAGCACCGGCCTTCTAAGCCGGGGGTCGCAGGTTCGAGTCCTGCCGGGCAGGCCAGTTCTAGACACTGCGGTGGCCGTAGCTCAACGGTAGAGTCCCGGATTGTGATTCCGGTTGTTGTGGGTTCGAATCCCATCGGCCACCCCATCGCTCCTTGAACGTCGAATCACGGATGAGCAAGGCTTTCGTCAGGGAGTCCGTCGTCGAAGAAGACGACGACGTTGCCGCGCCGGAAGTGCCCGCGGGTGCGAAGAACTACATCACGCCGTCGGGCCACGAGCGGCTCAAGGACGAGTTGCTGCGGCTGCTGAACGTCGAACGGCCGGAGGTCGTGCGCACCGTCGCCTGGGCCGCATCCAACGGCGATCGCTCGGAGAACGGCGACTACATCTATGGCAAGAAGCGGCTGCGCGAAATCGACCGGCGCATTCGATTCCTCACCAAGCGGCTCGATGCGGCCGAGGTGGTCGATCCTGCCGCCCGTCCGCCGACGGACCAAGTGTTCTTCGGTGCGACCGTCCGGTATGCCGACGGTCTCGGCGAGGAACACGAAATCACGATCGTGGGCATCGACGAGGTCGATCCCGCGCGCGGCCGCGTCAGCTGGATTTCGCCGATCGCGCGTGCGATGACCAAGGCACGCGAGGGTGATTCGGTGTCGCTGCGAACCCCCGCCGGCGTTGAGACGCTCGAAATCCTCTCGGTGCGCTACGGCGGCTGAAGCGGGTCCGGGGCGGCGGCTAGTCGCCGCTCTTTTCGCCGGCCCTGACCCGCAGCACCCGTGAGACCTGCGGCACTCGCCGCAGCATTCGCATGACCCGCGCCAGATGGCGGCGGTCACGCACCTGCAGCTTGAAGAAAATCTGCGCCTGTTCGGCGTTTTCGTCTTCCATGTTGACGTTCAGGATGTTCGACTCGGCCTCCGCAATGGCCACCGCAATTCGCGCCAGCGTGCCGCGCTCGTTGACGGCGCTGACGCAGACCTTGGCTCCGAACGTACCGGAAGTGTCCTCGGCCCACTGCAGGTCGATCCAGCGCTCGGGATCGGCGCGGCGGCCGCGGCGCGCGATCGTGCAGTCGCACTGATGTACCGCCAACCCCTGGTCCCTGCGCATATGGCCGACGATGGCGTCGCCTGGAATCGGACTGCAGCAGTTGCTTGTCTGCAGCGCCATGCCCTCGGTGCCACGAACGATGATCGGGCCGGCCGCCGCAAACAGCTCCCGCGTCGTTTCGGCAATCCTCTCGCCGACCGGCGTCTCGGCCTCAGCGGCCGCCATGCCGAGCATCAGCTGCCGCGCGACCACCGCGGCGAGCCGACGCCCCAGTCCGATGTCGGCCAGGATCTCGTCACGCGACCTGGCCTGCGCTTCCTTGACGATCGCGTCCCAGCGCTCGGCCGGCACTTCGGCCAGTGAAGCGCCGAGCTGGCGCGCCGACTGCGCAAGGAGCCGCTCGCCGAGTTCGATCGACTCCTCGCGCTTGATCGTGCGCAGAAAGTGGCGGATTTCGGCCCGCGCCTTGCCGGTTCGAACGAACGTCAGCCAGCTGGGATTCGGCCTCGCAACCGGTCCAGTGACGACCTCGACCACATCACCGTTCTTCAGTTCGCTGCGCAGCGGCTGAATCTCGCTGTTGATCCTCGCCGCCACGCAGCGGTTTCCGATATCGGTATGGATGCTGTAGGCGAAGTCGACTGCCGTGGCGCCGCGCGGCAGCGAGACGATCTTGCCCTTTGGCGTGAACACGTAGACCTTGTCCGGGAACAGGTCGACCTTGATGTTCTCCATCAGTTCGGCCGAGTCGCCGGTCTGCTGCTGGATTTCGAGCAGCGACTGCAGCCACTGGTGCGTGCGCGACTGCAGTTCGGTCAGGCTGGTGTCGTCGGTCTTGTACAGCCAGTGCGCTGCCACGCCGGACTCCGCGACCCGGTGCATCTCCTGCGTGCGGATCTGGAACTCCACCGGAGTGCCGTAAGGACCCAGCAGCGTGGTGTGCAGCGACTGATAGCCGTTGACCTTCGGAATCGCGATGTAGTCCTTGAACTTTCCGGGTACCGGTCTGTACAGCGCGTGCAGCGCCCCGAGGGCCAGATAACAATCCTGGCGCGCGTGAACGACGATGCGGAAGCCATAGATATCGAGCACCTCGGAGAATGTCAGGCTCTTTTCGACCATCTTGCGGTAGATGCCGAAGATCGTCTTCTCCCGCCCCTGGATCTCCGCCTTCACCTTTGCGCCCACCAGCGCGCGGCGCACGGACTCGTGAATCTTGCCCAGCACCTCGCGCCGGTTGCCGCGGGCGGTAAGCACCGCCTTGCTCAGGACGCTGTGTCGCAGCGGGTGAATGCGCGCAAAGCTCTGGTCCTGCAACTCGCGGTAGATCGCGTTCAGCCCAAGCCGGTGCGCAATCGGCGCGTAGATTTCCAGCGTCTCGCGCGCGATTCGGCGTTGCTTGTCCGGCGACACCGCCTCGAGCGTACGAACGTTGTGCAGCCGGTCGGCGAGCTTGATCAGGATGACCCGAACATCGCGCCCCATCGCCAGCAGCATCTTGCGAAAGCTCTCGGCCTGTGCTTCCTCGTTCGAGTCGAAGCGAAGCCGGTCGAGTTTGGATACGCCGTCGACGAGTTCGGCGACGACCGGGCCGAAGCGCTCGGCCAGGTCCTGCTTGCGGACGCCGGAATCTTCCAGCACGTCGTGCATCAATGCCGCCTGGATCGCCGGGGAGTCGAGCTTCCACTCGGCGAGCAGTTCGGCCACCGCGACGGGATGCGTGATGTATGGCTCGCCGCTCTTGCGGAATTGCCCCAAATGCGCGTCGTCAGCGAAGCGGAACGCCTCCTTGATGCGCGGGATCTCCGCCGACGGCAGGTATTTCTTCAGCCGGTCGGTCAGTTGGGCGAAACTGACAACTGTGGCCGGCGCCGCCTCGGCCGGCGCCGATCGCCAGACCGCGGCGCCGGCCTTGCGCAAGGCCCGCGCAGCACGACGCGCCAGCACACCCGGCGAGTATTCGGCCGGTGTTTCGGGCGTCAGCGGTGTCGTTCGTTGCGAGCCGGACATGGTGCCAGAGCGAAAGCACTACCGTAACGCGGCCGCCTCGAGGGCGCAACGCGCCCGCGCATCTCGCGTCCACTCTTCAGAGCGGAGCGGCGGTCCGATGTTCCCCGCGGCGATCAATCAAGGCGGCGCTTGCGCCGCCGCCGGCACTGGCCCGCAGCGGCGGTCAGGTCGGTACTTTGCGCAGCATCTCGATGCCGACCTTCTGCGCGGCGATCTCGCGCAGCGCGGCCACCTGCGGCTTGTCCTTGATGTCGAGCTTCGGCGTGTGTCCCTGGGCAAGCTGGCGCGCACGATAGGCAGCGGCCAGCGCGAGCTGAAAGCGGTTCGGAATCTGTTTCAGGCAATCTTCGACGGTAATCCGGGCCATGGAGGCTCCTAGGCAATCTCAAAGGGCATTTTAGCCGAGCCGCCAATTGCGGTGCCGGCGGCGAATCGTTTCAGCCGAGGCCGAACTGGCTGAACAGCTCCCGATGCCGCGCAGCCTGGCTCGCAAAGCGCAGGCGGGTGGCGGTGACGATCGCCGTCAACTGATCCAGCGCGTGATCGAACTGCTCGTTGATTATGACGAAATCGAACTCCGCTGCGTGCGCGATCTCGCTCCCGGCGGCCAGCAGCCGCCGGGCGATCACCTGCGGCGAATCCTGCCCGCGCTTGTGCAGCCGTGCTTCGAGCGCTTCGATCGACGGCGGCAGGATAAATACGCCGATGGCGTGCGGGAAGGCGCTCTTGACCTGGCGCGCGCCCTGCCAGTCGATTTCGAGCAGAACGTCGCGCCCCTCGCGAAGGCGGGTGTCGATCCACTCGCGCGATGTGCCGTAATGATGGCCGTGCACCTCAGCGCACTCCAGAAACTCGCCGCGGCTGCGGCGGGCAAGGAAATCGGCCTGGTCCGTGAAGTGGTATTCGCGGCCGTTCATCTCGCCAGGGCGTGGCGCTCGTGTGGTGAACGAGATCGACAGCTCGATGCCCGGATCGCGCGCCAGCAGTGCGTTGACAAGCGTCGACTTGCCGGCGCCCGACGGTGCGACGACCATGAAAATGCTGCCGGCAGGGCCGTGTGCGCTGGCGTTCATTCGATTTCGGCGAATTTCACTCGAGATTCTGTACCTGTTCGCGCATCTGCTCGATCAGCAGCTTCAGTTCGATCGCCGACTGG
>JBFGOX010000259.1:0-5011 GCA_041565015.1 Burkholderiaceae bacterium | reverse complement strand
CAGGCCGTGCAGCGGGAAATAGGTCTTCCACTTGCCGTCGCGGTAGCGCGAGGCGCCGCCCGAATTGGTGCCGAACCACTTGTAGCCCTGCGTGTCGATGCCGATGGCGAACACGTACTCGTTGGCAAGGCCCTCGTTGCGCGTGAACGTGTTGCTCCGCTGGCCCGACTTCAGGTCGATCTCGTTGACGCCGCCGGAGGTGCCGACCCACAGCGTTTCGCTCTTCTGGTCGACGGTCAGCGCACGCACATAGACGTTGCGGCCGACCTCGAACGCTTCGAGCACCTTCAGCATGCCCGGCGACTGCACTTGTGCCAACGCGCCGCCAGCCAGCAGCAGTGCCGCCAATACCGTGAATAGCCGAGCGGGCATCATCAGCGCAGGCTCCTGACGTAGGCGATCACGTCGCGCAGCTCACGTTCGCTGAGCACGCCGGCAAAGCCCGGCATCGCCGCCCGACCCATTCGCAGCGACTGCAGCAGCGTGCTGTCCGCCTGCAGCAATCCTTCGGCGCGCGTGAAATCCGGCGCGTTGGGCCACAGCGGACGGCCGTCGCTGCCATGGCAATTGGCACAGTATGAGCGATACACCTGCTGCCCCTTGATGACGTCGGCGGCCCGAAGCGGCAGCGCAAGCGCGAGCAACATTCCGGCAATGAGGAAGCGCGTCATCACCGGTTCACTTCTTCGCGGGCCGCGCCCGCTTGCCAACGGCGCGCAGCTTTTCGGCCTGCGCCTCGAACGCCTCGGCCTGCTTGAGATCGACCTCGCCGAACGCACCGCTGCGATAGCCCTGCGCCAGGTAATCGATCGCCGGCAGATGTCCGCCGGCAGCCGCCTGCCTGATCGTCACCAGCCCCGGCGCCTCGGCGCTGCGCGGCGGCGCCAGCCCGAGGCCACCGCGCATGTACGACTGCGCCAGGTAGTTGATCGCGCCTGCGTGTCCGGCCGTCACCGCGCGTTCGATCCACTGCCGGGCGGTCGCCTCGTCGCGGTCGAGGCCGCGACCCTCGGCCAGCATCGCGCCCAGTGCGTACTGCCCCTCGGCGTTGCCGGCCTCGGCGGCACGCCGATAGTGGCCCGCCGCCTCGGGCAGCAACCCTGCAGCCTCGAGCAGTTGCGCCAGCAGCACCTGTGACGGCGCGTGCCCCGCCTGCGCGCCGGGCCGCAGCTTGTTCATCGCTCCGACCACGTCGCCGCGCATGTACAGCGACAATCCTTCGCGGTACTCGTCCTCATTGCCGGCCCAGCTCGCCGCGCTGTGCAACAGCGCCAGCGCAGCGCCGAGGCCGACCAGCAGCCGGTAGCACCAGGTCGCCGTCGCCTGCCGGCGACGCACCGCAGAATCGCTTTGCTTCGGCAAGATGCAAACCTCCTCGTCAGGACGGGCTGTTGACCGCAGTGGCGCGCGCAGAGCCGATCAGGCCGGCCCGCTCGAACTCCTCCAGCTTGCGATACAGGCTCGACAGGCCGATGCCCAGCCGTTGCGCCGCCTGCCGCCGGTCTTCGTTGGCTTCCTGCAGCGCCCGCACGATCAGGTTGGCCTCGATGACCCGCAACTGGTCGCGCAGACATCCTCCATTCGCAATAAGCGTGCCGGCGGCAGCGCTCGGCCGCGTCATCCGCGTGATCTCCGGCGGCAGGTCGCTGAGCGTGATCGTGTCGCCATCGGCCAGGATCTGCGCGCGGTTCAGCACGTTTTCTAGCTCGCGCACGTTGCCGGGCCAGCTGTAATTGACGAGCATCTCCTCAGCCACCGGGTCGATGTGGATCGCGTTGCCGGCGGTGGCGTGGCTCAAATTGGCCAGCACGAAGTGAATCAGCGCGGCGATGTCCTGCCGCCGCTCGCGCAACGGCGGCAGGTGGAGCTGGAACATACTGAGCCGGAAGTAGAGATCCTCTCGGAACCTGCCGTGGCGAACCATCTCGCCGAGATCGCGATTGGTGGCAGCTATCACCCGCGTGTCGATACGACGCGTGCTGTCGGCGCCGACCGGCCGGACTTCCTTTTCGTCGATGACGTGCAGCAGCTTGGCCTGCATGTGCAACGGCAGCTCGCCCACCTCGTCGAGGAACAATGTGCCCTTGTCGGCCTCGACGAACAGCCCCTTGCGCACACGGTCGGCGCCGGTGAACGCACCCTTGGTGTGGCCGAAGAATTCGGCCTCGAGCAGGTTCTCCGGGATCGCCCCGCAGTTCACCGGCAGGAACAGCGCGTCGGCGCGGCTGCTGTGCTCGTGGATGTCGCGCGCGGCCACGCCCTTTCCGGTGCCGCTTTCGCCGGTGATCAGCACGGTGCTGTCGGTCGGCGCAACCTTGCGGATCATCCGCTCGAAATCGAGCATGATCGGCGACCTGAACGAAAACAGCCGTCCGCTGCGCTCGCTGACTACCTTGCGCAGCACGCGGTTCTCCTCGCGCAGGCCGCGCATCGCGCCGATCTGCGCTACCCGGTGCAGCACCTCCTCGTTGCGCACCGGCTTGGTGATGAAATCGGCCGCGCCAGCACGCAGCGCCTCGACGGCCGTTTCGACCGAGGCAAACGCCGTGACAACGAGAAAATGCGTGTCGACGCCGGCGCCGCGCGTCTGCCGCAGCAGATCGATGCCATTGCCATCCGGCATCTTGATGTCGCACACGGCGATATCGACATCGCCGCGCAGCAGGCGCGCCGCGGCGGCGCGGCAGGTGCCGAACTGCTCGACGGTGTGCCCGGCCCGGTTCAACGTTGCCGCGATGACCTGGCGCACCGCCGGCTCGTCATCGATGACCAGCAGAAGCATGTGCCTCCCCAATTGCGTTCTGAATCTGTGCACCTCGTGACAGCGGCATGACAACGCGCATCACGGTCTCGGTGCCCGGCGCCGAATCGATCGCGATCTCGCCGCCCATCCGCCGCACCAGCCGCTGGCAAAGCGCCAGCCCTAGTCCGCTACCGCGGCCGTTCGACTTGGTGGTGAAGTACTCGTCGAACGCGTGCTCGCACACTTCCGGCCGCATGCCGCTGCCGTTGTCGGCGATTTCGAGCACGGCCGCTTCGCCGGCCTGCCTCGTGCGAACGGTGACGGTGCCCTGCGGTCTGTCGACCTCGGCGATCGCGTCGGCCGCGTTGACCAGCAGGTTCATCAGGACCTGCGTGATGTGATCGGCGATCGCCTCGATCGCCGGCAACTGGCGATCGAGCTCGACGCGCAGGTCGATGGAGCGGTAGCGGGGGTCATAGCGGACGAAATTGCAGGTGCTCTCGACCAGGCTGTTGAGGTCAAGCAGTTCGGAGTCCGGTGATGCTGGCTGGCTGAAGATCGAGATCTGCCGCGTGATCGTCGCCACCCGCCGCGCATGCTCGAGGATCAGGTCGGGCCGACAGGCCGCCCCATGGTGCGGGCAGCGCCGCTCGTGGCTGGTTTCCGAGATCTCCTCGGCCACCCCGGTGATCGCGGCGATCGGATTGTTGATTTCGTGCGCGATGCTCGCGGCCAGCGAGCCAACGGCGGCCATCTTCTCCTTGTGCAGCCGCTCCTCGCTTTCGAGTTCCAGCTGCGCCTCGCGTGCGCGCAACTCATGCTGCATATGGTTGACCGATTCGATCAGCGCGCCGATTTCGTCGCCGCGCGTGACCGGCAACGGCGGACCACGATAGCCGCTGACGATCTGCCGCGCCCGCTGCTGCAGTCGCTTGACATCCCAGGCGATACGGCTGAAGAACAGTGCGACGATCGAGCCGAAGACGACCAGGCCCAGGCCGCCGGTAATCGCCGCGATCAGCGATAGCGCGTCGTAGCCAAATCGGTACTTCGCATGCAGCTGCTTCTTGCGTGCCCGCACGTCAGCGGTCAACGCCTCGATCTTGCTCAGATTCGTGTGCAGCGACGCGCGCAGCTCGAGCAGCGTGTCGCGGTCGCGCAGGCTGATCAGCCGCGGCAGCTTTGCACCGATCTCGGCGGCGTCCGCCGCGCATTGTTCGAAGTACTTCGACAGCGCGAACAGCCCCGCCTGCACCGCTTCCGCGCTCAGCGCGACGTTGCGCCAGTCTGGACCGCGGCCGCCGATCACATAAGTTTCGTTGGCCTGCAGGATCGCCTGCGACATGGCCGCAGCGACCCGGCCGAGCAGTTCTTCCTGTTGATGCACGAGTTCCAATTCCTCGACCAGCTGAAACATCTGGTAGCGCTCGCGCCCGACCAGCACGCCGATCGTCGCCACGTAAAGCGTCAGCAGGGCCAGCGCGATCAGAGCCTTGCGCCGCAGGCTCAGCCGGCGGCCGGCCGGATCGGCCGCCTGCGGCATCGCCCTGCCTTTTTCGGCCACGCTGGGTCTCCCTGGCGGTATCGCCGGCGCCGCACGTGTGGCTGCAGCCTGCATCAACGCTCGCCCCTCTACGTTGTGAAGCGACAACCGTGCCCGGTTCGTTCTTTGCATGTCTTGGTGCGGCCGAGCCCTGTCGGGCCGGCGTGCACCGGGCTACGGAGGTCGCCAAGTGATGCGAATCAGACGGACAACGTGTGTGCTGGCGCTTTTATTCCCACTCCTGGGATTCCCGATCCCGGGAATTCGGGCACAGACGACCGATGAGCCGCTGGCCGCCGCTCGCCGCGTTCTGCGCGATGGCGACTTCGTTGCGGCGCGACGCCTGCTCGAACCGCTCGCCGCGGCGGGCCTCGCGGCGGCGTCGACCGAACTCGGCCTGCTTTACTACTTCGGCCGCGGTGTGCGCATCGACGAAGTACGGGCGCACTTGCTGTTCAACGACGCGGCACGCCGCGACGACGCCGCGGCGATGTTTTGGCTCGGAAGGATGGCACTGCTCGGTGACGGACCCGAAGGTCAAGATCCGGAAGCCAACCGCACGGCCGCGCGCTGGTTCTTCGAGAGCGCCCGCCGCGGACACGCCGATGCTCAATATCACCTCGGCCTGTTGCTGCTGGCAGGCACCGGCGTTTACGCCGACCGTGACGAAGCGATGACATGGATCGGCCGCGCCGCGGCCTCAGGGCATCCGGCCGCCCAGCAGT
>JBFGOX010000258.1:0-5018 GCA_041565015.1 Burkholderiaceae bacterium | reverse complement strand
CTGGGCCTACTACACCCTGTTCCCCGGAGTGTCCTTCGACGTCTACCCGGACTCCATGGACTTCTTCCAGGTGCTGCCGACCGGCCCGGGCAGGTGCGTCCTGCAGGGCCGTGCCTACGGCCTGCCGGACGCGATCTTCGCGGCCGGCCGCGACTCGTTGCAGCGGCACCTGCCGCAACGGCTGGCGACTGTCCTTGCGGCGCCGGCGTCGGCTGAAATCGCCGCCGCGATCCGAGCGGCCGAACGCTGGGTCACGCTCGACGGCGCGCATTCGCTGCTGACACTGGCCGACGGCGATTACCCGCGACTGCTGCTCGCGACGGTCGATCCGCCGCCGGTGCTGTTCGCGGTCGGTCGGCGTGAACTGCTGCAGCGGCCGGCGCTGGCGATCGTCGGCAGCCGCAGCGCCACGCAGCAGGGCGCGTCCAACGCGGAGGCATTCGCGCAGCACCTCGCATGCGCCGGGCTGACGATCGTCAGCGGCCTTGCCCTGGGCATCGACGCCGCGGCGCACCGCGGCGCGCTGAAGGCGCTCGACGACGGCGCCGATGCCTCGACGATCGCCGTCCTCGGCACGGGTGTCGATGTCGTCTACCCGGCCAGCAATCGCGCGCTTGCCGAGGCCGTCCGTCAACGGGGGCTGCTGCTGTCGGAGTTCGCGCTCGGAACGCCCGGCATCGCGCACAACTTCCCGCGCCGCAATCGCATCATCAGCGGACTGGTGCGCGGCGTGCTGGTGGTCGAGGCGGCACTGCGCTCCGGCAGCCTGATCACCGCGCGGCTGGCGGCGGAAAGCGGGCGTGAGGTCTTCGCGCTGCCGGGTTCGATCCACTCGCCGACTGCCAAGGGCTGTCATCGGCTGATCAAGGACGGGGCGAAGCTCGTCGAATCGGCGCAGGACATCCTCGACGAACTGCGTATCGACGCGCAAACGCCGGAATCCCGCGCCCCGCGGCCGGCAGCCCACGATTCGCTGCTGGCGGCGCTGGGATTCGATCCGGTCGACCTCGACACGCTGGCCGCGCGCACCGGACGCGACGCGGGAAGCCTCACGGCCGAGCTGTTCGAGCTCGAACTGGCGCAAGATGTTGAGCGCCTGCCGGGTAACCGCTACCAGCGGTTGCGGTAGGCACGATCGGACTGTTTGCCAGCGCCGCGCCTTGGCGCTAAAGTGCCCGCGCGATGTTCGATGTGCTCGTTTACCTCTACGAGAACTGCGGTGCGTTCCAGGCGTGCCGTGACGCCGACTCGATCACGCAGCAGCTGGCAGAGGCCGGTTTCGACGACGACGAAATCACCGATGCCATCGACTGGCTGCGCGACCTCGACCAGGTCAACTCGGGCAGCGTCGCGCTGCGGCCGCCCACGTCCGGCGCTTTTCGCGTCTACGCCGGCTTCGAGATCGGCCGCCTGACGCCGCCGGGCATCGCCTTCCTAACCTTCCTCGAAACCGAAGGGCAGCTGACGCCGACGCAGCGCGAAATCGTCATCGACCGCGCGCTGGCGGTGCGCGAGGCGCCGGTGGCGCTGGCCAAGCTGAAGGTCATCGTGCTGATGGTCCTGTGGAGCCAGCAGGCCGACATCGACGTGCTGATGCTCGAAGAACTGCTCGACGACGGCGCCGACGGCGACCGGCACTGAACCGGTGCTGAGGCCGCACTTGCGCGGCGGCCCCGGTTCGTTGTTATCCTGAAAAAAGGAAGAAAGCCGCCGCTGGCGGCTTTTGCATCTCGAATTTTTCCCATGAGCGCACTCGGCCGCTTGAGGGGCCGGTCCCCAGAGCGAAGCGAAAGGTAGTTCTGTGAGCAAGACGTTGATCATTGCCGAAAAGCCCTCGGTGGCGGCCGATATTGCCCGCGCGCTCGGCGGGTTCACGCGGCAGCAGGACTACTACGAGAGCGAGCGCTACGTGCTCAGTTCCGCAGTCGGGCATCTGCTGCAGCTGTCGAACCCGGCCGAAGTCACGCGCGGCAAGTGGAGCTTCGCGAATCTGCCGATGATCCCGCCGCGCTTCGACGTGGCGCCGATCGACAAGCGCGGCGAGGACCGGCTGAAGCTGCTCTCGAGGCTGATCAAGCGCAAGGACGTGACCGAACTGGTCAACGCCTGCGACGCGGGCCGCGAAGGTGAACTCATTTTCCGTTACATCGTCCAGCACGCCAAGGCCAAGCAACCGGTGCACCGGTTGTGGCTGCAGTCGATGACGCCGGCGGCGATCCGCGAGGCGTTCGGCGAACTGCGGCCCGACAAGGAGATGAAGCGGCTCGAAGATGCCGCGCGCTGCCGCGCCGAGGCCGACTGGCTGGTGGGCATCAACGGCACGCGGGCGATGACCGCCTTCAACAGCAAGGATGGCGGGTTCTTCAAGACGACGGTGGGCCGCGTGCAGACGCCGACGCTGGCGATCGTCGTCGAGCGCGAGGAGAAGATCCTGCAGTTCGTGCCGCGCGATTACTGGGAGGTGCGCGCGACTTTCGGCTGCAAGGCCGGTGAATATGACGGCCGCTGGTTCGATCCGGATTTCAGGAAACCCGAGGACGACGAGCACGCCCGCGCCGAGCGGCTGTGGGATCAGGCGAAGGCCGAGGCGATCGCCGCCGCCTGCCGCGGAAAGACTGGCGCGGTCAGCGAGGAGGCGAAACCGAGCACGCAGGCTGCGCCGATGCTGTTCGACCTGACCTCGCTGCAGCGCGAGGGCAACGCGCGCTTCGGCTTCTCGGCCAAGACGACGCTCGCGATCGCCCAGGCGCTGTACGAAAAGCACAAGGTACTGACCTATCCGCGGACGGACTCGCGCGCGCTGCCCGAGGATTACATCGGCGTGGTGAAGAAGACCGTCGACGCGCTGACCGGCAACCGCGCCTACGCGCCGTTCGCCAGGCAGATCGCCAAGGGCGGCTGGGTCAAGCCGAACAAGCGCATCTTCGACAACAGCAAGATCTCGGATCACTTCGCGATCATCCCGACGCTCGAATCGCCGCGCAGCCTTTCCGAGGCCGAGCAGAAGATCTACGACGTCGTGGTCAAGCGCTTCCTGGCGATCTTCTTCCCGGCCGCGGAGTACCTGGTCACCACGCGGATCACGACGGTCGAAACACACCAGTTCAAGACCGAAGGCAAGGTGCTGGTCGAGCCGGGCTGGCTGGCGGTCTACGGCAAGGAGGCGATGGCCGAGCAGGGTGCGCTGGTGAAAGTCGACGAGGGCGAGCGCGTGGCCACGCGCGCCATCGAGTCGCAGGGGCTGCAGACGAGGCCGCCGCCGCGCTACTCGGAGGCCACGCTGCTGTCCGCGATGGAAGGCGCCGGCAAGCTGGTCGAGGACGACGACCTGCGCGAGGCGATGGCCGGCAAGGGGCTCGGCACGCCGGCCACGCGGGCGGCGATCATCGAAGGACTGATCGACGAGAGCTACCTGGCGCGCGACGGCAAGGAACTGCATCCGACCGCCAAGGCCTTCCAGTTGTTGCGCGCGCTGCGCGGCTTCGGCGTCGACGCGCTCGATGTGCCGGAACTCACTGGCGAGTGGGAATACAAACTGGCGCAGATGGAGCGCGGCAAACTGAAGCGCGATGCGTTCATGCGCGAGATCGAGGAACTGACGCGCGACACGGTCGAGCGCATCCGCAAGGGCGCCGAGCGCGGCGATGTGCCCGGCGACTACGTGACGCTGAAGACGCGCTGTCCGCGCTGCGGCGGCGTGGTCAAGGAAAACTACCGCCGCTTCGCCTGTACGAAGTGCGAGTTCTCGATCAGCAAGCATCCGGGCAGCCGGTTTTTCGAGGTCGCCGAGGTCGAGCAGTTGCTGAGGGAAAAGCAGATCGGCCCGCTGACCGGCTTCCGCAGCAAGATCGGCCGGCCCTTTGCGGCGGCGCTGAAGCTGGTGCCGCCCGAATTCAAGCTCGAATTCGACTTCGGCAACGCGTCCGGCGCCGGCGGGGAAGAGGGCGAGGCGATCGATTTTTCCGGCCAGACGCCGATCGGCAAGTGCCGCAAGTGCGGCGGCGGCGTTTTCGAGCAGCCGATGGCCTACGTCTGCGAAAACAGTGTCGGCGGCGAGCGCAGCTGCGAGTTTCGCTCCGGCAAGGTGATCCTGCAGCAACCGGTCGAGCCGGCGCAGATGAAGAAGCTTCTCGACGAGGGCCGCACCGACTTGCTGCGCGGCTTCGTGTCCAACCGTACGCGGCGGAAGTTTGCCGCCTTCCTCGTGTGGAAGGCCGACGAAGGCAAGGTCGGTTTCGAGTTCGAGCCTCGTCCGGCCAAGGGGGCGGCCAAACGGGCGCCGGAGAAGGTGGCGGCCGAGTCCACCGGCGTCGCAGACGCCAAGGCGACGGCGCCGAAGGCGCCAAAGGCGCCAAAGGCGGCAAAGACCGCAAAGTCGGCGAAGCGCGCGGGGACTGCCGCGAAGCGCGCCTCCGCTGCCGGCGGCAGCGGGGCGGCGAAGACGGCCGTCGCGAGTGGCCGGGTCAAGACGCCGGCGCGCAAGAGCGCCAAGCGCTGAGCGACGGGCGCCGGCGCGCCTTGTTTATGCTGATCGCATGCAGCGTGTACTGATCGTCACGGGCCTCATCCTGTTCGTCATCGGGCTCGCCTGGCCGTGGCTGTCGCGGTTGCCGTTCGGACGGCTGCCGGGCGACCTGCATTTCGAGCGCGACGGGTTCTCCTTCCTTTTTCCGTTGGCCACGGGCATCTTGATCTCGATCGTCGCCTCGCTGATCCTGTGGTGGCTGCGGCGATGAGCGGTCGCGGGCCAGCATCGGCGCAGGCAGGCGGGCGTGAACGGCTGCCAGACGTGCGCGCGCCGGCGGAGACGCGATGGGCAATCCACTGAAGTGCCGCCTGCGGGCCGGCGAAACGCTGTACGGCTGCTGGCTGTCTCTGGCCTCGACGGTCGCGGCCGAGGCGCTGGCCTGCGCGGGCTTCGATTTTCTGGTCGTCGACGGCGAGCATTCGCCGGCCGACACGATGGACACGGTGGCGCTGCTGCAGGCCATCGCCGCCGGCGGCAGCCTGCCGATCGT
>JBFGOX010000257.1:0-5025 GCA_041565015.1 Burkholderiaceae bacterium | reverse complement strand
GGGAGGGCGTGCAGCGACCGCGGCCTGAGGTAATTTCACCTGCTGCGACCGATGATTGCCAGACTGCGGCGCCCGGAATCCGGGGTCGCTGAGGAGACGACATGAGCATCCGCACCGAAACGCTCGACGGCATCGCCCGCATCGAGATCGCCCGGCCCGAGAAGAAGAACGCGATCACCGTGGCCATGTACCAGCAGATGGCCGATGCCATCGCCGCCGCCCATGAGGATGCCTCGGCGCGGGTCATCTTGATCCACGGCCAGCCGGACATCTTCACCGCCGGCAACGATCTCGAGGACTTCATGAAGAACCCGCCGTCCGGCATGGACGCGCCGGTGTTCAAGTTCATGGCCGCGCTGGGCTACGCGGAAAAGCCGGTCGTTGCCGCCGTCAATGGCGCGGCGGTCGGCATCGGCACGACGATGTTGCTGCATTCCGACCTCGTCTACTGTGCCGACAACGCGATGTTCTCGATGCCGTTCGTCTCGCTCGGCTTATGCAGCGAGTTTGCCTCGAGCCTGCTGGTGCCGATGAACGCCGGTTATCACAAGGCGGCCGAGAAACTGCTGCTCGGCGAGCCGATGAGCGCCGAGGAGGCGCTCGAGATGAAGTTCGTCAATCGCATACTGCCGCCCGACGAGGTGCTCGGCTATGCGAAGAAGCAGGCGGCCCGCTTCGTCGGCCTGCCGCCGACCTCCGTGCGCGAAACCAAGCGGCTGATGAAGTCGGCGTGGAAGGCGGTGACCGAGAAGCTGATCGTCGACGAGGCGACGACTTTCGGTCGCCTGCTCGGCAGCGCCGAGGCCAAGGAGGCGTTCACGGCCTTCTTCGAGCGGCGCAAGCCGGATTTCTCCCGCTTCGGGTGAGTTCAATGAGACTGCGCCGAGACGTCAGTCTCGCAACGCTGAACGAGCGCGCCTCGGGTCGGCTGCCCGGGCTTTTCGGCCTTCAGGTCGTTCGTCTCGATGAGCGCGAACTGGCCATGCAGATGCAGATTCAGCCGCAGATGCTGGCGCCCAACGGGTTCCTGCACGCTGCCAGCGTCATCGCGCTGGCCGACACCGCCTGCGGCTTTTCGACGATCGCCCATCTGCCCGACGGCGCAGAGAGCTTCACGACGATCGAACTGAAGTGCAACTTCCTCGGCACCGCAACCGAAGGGCTGCTGGAAGCGACCACCATCGGCACGCACCTCGGGCGCACGACCCAGGTCTGGGACGCGACGGTGCGCGAAGCGACCACGGGCAAGACGCTGGCGCTTTTCCGCTGCACGCAGATGGTCCTGTGGCCGAAGCACTGACGCCGCATTGATGTTCGATCAGATCGTCAAGTTCGCCCTGTTTCCGCTCCTCTACGCGCAGGCGCAGGGCGTTCGAACCAGCGTGGCGCCGCTGCCGGAGCCACCGGGCCTGCGGGCCGGGCGCGCCGGCGGCAGTACGCGCGAGTTGAACGTGCTGGTGACCGGCGATTCGAGCGCGGCCGGCGTCGGCGCACGGCACCAAGACGAAGCGCTGGCGCTGCCGCTGGCACGCCGCCTGGCGCAGCGACTCGACGCTGCCGTGAACTGGCGCCTGCTGGCGCGGACCGGGCTCACGTCCGAGTCGACGCTCGCTTACTTGAAGGCGAATCGAGTGCCGCAGGCAGACATCGCTGTCGTGGTCGTCGGCGTCAACGACATCACGCAGCAGGTGCCGCTGCCCGAAGCGCTGAAGCACCGGGCCGACATCGCCATCTGGCTCCATGCCCATGCCGGCGTTTCCGACGTGCTGTTTCCAGCATTGCCCGAAATGGAGCTTTTTCCGTCGCTGCCGCAGCCGCTGGCCTGGTGGGCCGGGCAGATGGCACAGCGTAACAACCGTGCGCAGGCGCGCTGGGCGAGGCGCTGGCCGCTCGATGAGCCGCGCGTCCAGCATGTCCCGATGGACGGGGTGATGCGGCCGAACCTGATGAGCGCCGACGGCTTTCATCCCGGCCCAGGACTTTACGCAAGGGTTGTCGAACGCCTGGTCGATGTGATCTGCGCCGACATCCAAGCCCGCGAATCGATTACCGAGGAGGAAACATGAACCTGAAAGGCAAGACGATCTTCATCTCCGGCGCCTCGCGCGGCATTGGGCTGGCGATCGCCAAGCGCTGTGCCGCCGACGGCGCCAACATCGCGATCGCCGCCAAGACGGCCGAGCCGAATCCGAAGCTTCCCGGCACGATCTACAGCGCCGCCGAGGAAATTGAAAAGGCGGGCGGCAAGTGCCTGCCGCTGCAGGTCGACATTCGCGACGAAGCGCAGGTCGTCGAGGCGGCGAAGAAGACGGCCGAGAAGTTCGGCGGCATCGACATCCTGGTCAACAACGCCAGCGCCATCAACCTGACCAACACCGAGGCCACGCCAATCAAGCGTTTCGACCTGATGTTCGGGGTCAACGTGCGCGGTACCTTCCTCGTCACGCAGGCCTGCCTGCCGTACCTGAAGGCAGCCGGCGAACGCAAGCGCAACCCCCACGTGCTGACGCTGTCGCCACCGCTGAACATGGAAGCGCGCTGGTTCGCGCCGCATGTGGCCTACACGATGGCCAAGTACGGCATGAGCATGTGCGTGCTCGGCCATGCCGAGGAATTCAGGCCGTACGGCATTGCGGTCAATGCGCTGTGGCCGCGCACGGTGATTGCGACCGCGGCGCTGCAGATGATCCCGGGCGTGAAGCCTGAGCATTGCCGCAGCGTCGAGATCATGGCCGATGCAGCCCAGGCGATCCTGACCATGGAGGCCGCGAGCACGACCGGCAACTTCTTCATCGACGATGAGATCCTGAAGAAGGCCGGCGTGACGGACTTCGGCAAGTATTCGGTCGTACCCGGGTCGAAACAGCTGTTGCCCGATCTTTTCCTTTGAGCTAGCGCGCGGTGGCCGGCGCCCGCAATCGCTGGAACAGGAAAACCGCGCCCAGCACGAGAGCCCCGGCAGCGATGCCGATGATCGCGTCGGCCAGCAGGGACACGATCGCGCCCACCTGGCCTGCGCTGTCGGCCAGCACCTCGATCGCATGGTGCAGCGGCGGCACGCCATGGCTGAGGATGCCGCCGCCGACGAGGAACATCGCCGCAGTCCCGGCGACCGACAGGCCTTTCATCAGGTACGGCGCCGCGGTGAGGATCGCCTGGCCGACCAGGCGCTTGAACCGCACCCAGGCTCCGTCGCCCGCCGACCGATGCAGGTGGATTCCGACGTCGTCGAGCTTGACGATGCCGGCCACCAATCCGTAAACGCCGACGGTCATGATCGCGGCGATGCCGGCCAGGACCGCCAGCTGCTTCGGCAGCGACGCCGCAGCGACGGTGCCGAGCGTGATCACGAGGATCTCTGCCGACAGGATGAAATCGGTTCGTTTGGCGCCCTTGATCTTGCGCTGTTCCATTGCCACGAGGTCAACGGCCGGGTTCGCAACCGCGATCGCCAGTTTCGCCCGATGCGCGTCGTCCTCGGCGCGGTCATGCAGGAAGCGGTGCGCGAGCTTCTCGAAGCCCTCGTAGCACAGGAATGCGCCGCCGGCCATCAGCAGCGGCGTGATCGCCCACGGCGCCAGCGCGCTGATGGCCAGCGCTGCAGGCACCAGGATCGCCTTGTTCCACATCGATCCCTTGGCCACCGCCCACACGACCGGCAGTTCGCGCGCCGCCGCCACGCCGCTGACCTGCTCGGCGTTCAGCGCCAGGTCGTCGCCGAGCACGCCGGCCGTCTTCTTGGCAGCGACCTTGGTCATCGTCGCGACGTCGTCGAGGATCGTCGCGATGTCGTCGAGCAGGGCGAGCAGGCTGGCGCCAGCCATATATGAGTCGGTCTGCGCGAACGGCGATCGCTCGCAATAGGGTGCGCAAGCGCAATCATCACACGGCGCCGCTCGCCTCCAGGCGCGCTGCCGCCGGCGGATGGTCGGGACTGGCGCGGGCGAAGCAGGCTGCGCATCAGGGCCCGTCGCCCGCGGCGCCGAAAGCCCTCTTTCGGGGGATGCGTGCGTTGCGTGTCGACCGCAGTGGATGTGCGTCAAGAACCGTTGCGCAGGCTTTCGGCTATCGTTGCGCCGTCGGCCGCCCGCAATTCGGGACTGCTGTCCGACTTCTTTCCGGGAGACCGCACGAAAATGAGAGAGCCGCTGCATCGCCTGTCCGCCGTCAAGCTGGCGCAGCTGATCACCGCCGGCGAGGCCTCGCCGGAAACGGTCACCCGCTCGTTCATCGACGCGATACATGAGCGCGAGAAGGACGTGCAGGCTTTCGCCTGGTTCGACGCCGACCGGGCGATTGCCGCGGCGCGCGAACTGCACCTGGTGTCGCGCCGCGGACCCTTGCACGGCCTGCCGGTGGCGATCAAGGACAACATCGACACGGCCGACATCACCACCAGCTACGGCTCGCCGATCTACGCCGCCCATCGTCCGAACGCCGACGCCGCCTGCGTGGCCGCACTGAAGGACGCCGGCGCCTTCGTGCTCGGCAAGACAGTCAGCGCGGAACTCGCCAATTTCACGCCCGGCCCGACGCGCAATCCGCACAACCTGGCGCATACCCCAGGCGGCTCCTCGAGCGGCAGCGCGGCGGCGGTAGCGGCGCATTTCGCGCCGCTGGCGCTCGGCACGCAGACGGCGGGCTCGGTGATCCGGCCGGCGGCCTTCTGCGGCGTAGTCGGCTTCAAGCCCTCACCGCGACTCGTGCCGCGCTCGGGCGTGAAGCCGAACTCGGACACGCTCGACGAAGTCGGCGTGTTCGCTCGCTCAGTCGACGATGCCGCCTTCGCCGCCTCGGTGCTGGCCGGCAAGCCGGCGTGGAAAGACCTGCCCGCGCAGTCGGTACGGATGAACAAGGCGCCGACGCTCGGCTGGACGCGTTCGCTGACGCGCCACGAGCTGCTGCAGGCGCTGGTGCTCGCCGGCCACGACGCCGCCCGCTTCACCTTCAAGGGCCCCAGGGAGGTGGTCGTGCAGTCGGTGCACGTCGAGCTGCCGATGCAGGAGGTCCTCGACCGGGCCGAAG
>JBFGOX010000256.1:0-5026 GCA_041565015.1 Burkholderiaceae bacterium | reverse complement strand
TGCGTGACGCCGGAGGCCAGGACCTTCAGCGCCACCGGATAGCCGATCTCGTCAGCCAGCGCCACCGCCTGCTCGGCGCTGGCGGCAAGGCGCGTGCGCGCCGCTTCGATACCGAAGGTCGCGAGCAGCGCCTTCGATTCGCGCTCGTCGAGCAGCGGCCGGCCCGCGCTCGACGCGCGCTCGATGATCTTTCGTCCCTCCGCAGCCTGCGTTTCGAAATCGGCCACCTGCGGCGGCGGCACCTGCAACCGCATCTGACGGCCACGGACGAACTTCGACAGGTAGGAAAAGGCCTCGACACCGCGCTCCGGACTGCTCGGCGACGGCATGCCGGCGGTTTCGAAGATGGCCCGCCCGCGGCGCGCATCGTCGCCGCCGAGCCAGGCGGTGATCACCGGCTTGTCGCTTGCCTTTGCGACCGGCAGCAGTGCTTTGGCGGTTTCATCGGCGCCCAGTCCGATCGTCGGGCAGAACAGCACCAGCACGTCGTCGTTGCCCGGATCGGCCAGCACCAGTTCGAGCGACTTGGAGAAGCGTTCGGCGTCCGCATCGCCAATGATGTCGATCGGATTGCCACGCGACCAGGTCGACGGCAGGACTGCATCGAGCTTGGCCACCGTCTCGGCGGATAGCCTGGCCAGCGCCACCTCGTTGTCGGCCACGCTGTCGGCAGCCAGCACACCCGGACCGCCGCCATTGGTGACGATCGCCAGTCGGTTACCCGGATCGGGCCGCGGGAAGCGGCCGGCGGCGAGTGCCTCGGCGGCCGAGAACATCTGCGTGTAAGCGCCGACGCGGATCGCACCGGCGCGCCGCAGCGCCGCGTCGAACACCGCATCGTCGCCGACCAGCGCGCCGGTGTGGCTCATCGCCGCCGTGGAACCGGCCAGATGACGGCCGACCTTCAGCACCACGACCGGTTTGACGCTCGCCGCCGCGCGTACGCTCGACAGGAACGCGCGCGCATCGTGCACGCCTTCGATGTACAGGATGATGCTGCGCGTTGCGCCGTCGAGCGACAGGAAATCGAGGATCTCGGAGAACTCCACGTCCGATCCGGCGCCGGTCGACACCACCGAGGAGAAGCCGAAGCCGGCCAGGTGCGCGAAGTCGAGCATTGCTGCGAGCACCGCGCCGGATTGCGACACCAGCGCCACCGTTCCCGGCCGTGCGGGCGTGCGGGCGAAAGTGGCGTTCAGACCGATGTCCGGGCGCATGATGCCGAGGCAGTTCGGCCCAAGCATGCGCAGGCCGTGCGCCCGCGCGCGCGCCAGCGCTTCATAGTGCAGTTGCTTGCCGGCGGCACCGACCTCGGCGAATCCCGCCGACAGCACCAGTGCCGCGCGGGCGCCGGCGGCAGCCGCTTCGTCGATCAGATCCGGCACCGTGCGCGCCGGCGTGACGACGACGACGAGATCCGGCGGCTGCGGCAACTCGGCCAGCTTCGGGTAGCAGGTCAGCCCCAGCAGCTGCTGGTACTTCGGATTGACCGGGTAGATCTCACCCTTGAAGCCACCGTTGACGAGGTTCTGCAGGACGAACCTGCCGAGCGCGCCTTCACGCTCGCTGGCGCCGACCAGCGCTACCGATCGGGGGGCCAGCGCGCCGCGCAGATAGTGGGAAAACAGCATGATGTTGAGGGTCCAATGACAAGATCAGACTTGGGCTCATTATGCTGCGTTGCAACGAGAGTGCAAACTCTAAAGAGCCTCGACCATTGCCATGAGCGGAAGGGGCCGAACGTTGCGTTTCCGCCGCAGTTGACTCCGGTCAACTGAGAGGAATTATCGGTACTTAGGCTCGGATTCAGGAGTGAATCCCCATGTCATCAACGAGCGGACTGGATTCGGCCGCGCTTGCCGACTTGCGCGAGCGCCTGCTGGCGATGAAACGCGACGCTGCCGCGGCGGTCGATGCCCGACTGCACGGCCATGGCGAGCATCGACATGACGAGGCCGGGTTGCCCAAACACACGGACGAGACCGACGACGATGCCGCCGCCGAAACGCAGCGGCAGGCCGATGTCACGCACTTGGCGCGTTCGGCGACGGCACTGAGCGACATCGAAGCCGCGCTTCGGCGCATCGACGAAGGCGACTACGGGCTGTGCATCGATTGCGATGAAACGATCGACCTGCGACGCCTGCAGGCGCACCCCGCAGCGTTGCGTTGTGCGCGATGCCAGCAGAGCTACGAAACGCAAAAGCTGCGCGCCGGCGGCAGGCCCTGAATCGCCGGTTCCGTTTGCCGCGGTCGACTGAACCGGCCGCAGCCGCAGGGGCATCCTCCTCTAGCCTGCCGGCGCCGACCGCTGCCTTGCGCTGAAGCCGGCCGGGTCGACGACCGCGATCGCGCAATCGGGTGTCCGGCGCGGTTCTGACGCTCCGGCATCGAGGCTGCGGCTCACGCCGTCATCGCTCGAACATCGGCCGACCGTAGAATCGAACGCATGAAGGTCAATGGTGTCGCCTATCGCTCGATTGCCGAAGACGGCTTGCACGCCGTGCGCATCGTCGATCAGACGCGACTGCCGTTCGAATTCGCCACCGAACGGCTGTCGAGTTGCGAAGCCGTCACGCAGGCGATACGTACGATGCAGGTTCGCGGCGCACCGCTGATCGGCGTTGCCGCGGCGTATGGGCTGGCGTTGGCGCTGCAGGCCGATGCCAGCGACACGACATTGGCCTGTGCGCACGAGCAACTGCTGCAGGCGCGGCCCACGGCGGTGAATTTGCGCTGGGCACTGGACCGGATGCGCGCTTTGCTGCAGCCGCTGGCGCCTGCCGAACGCGCTGCGGCGGCATGGCGCGAAGCCGGACGCATTGCCGACGAGGACGTGGCAATCAACCGCGCAATCGGAACCTTTGGCGCCAGACTGATCGGCGATGTGCATACGCGTACGCAACGGCCGGTGCGCGTGCTGACGCATTGCAATGCCGGCTGGATCGCCACGGTCGATTACGGCACGGCCCTGTCGGCGATTTACCAGGCCCATGACGCCGGCACGCCGGTGCACGTTTGGGTCGACGAAACCCGGCCGCGCAACCAGGGGTTGCTGACCGCATGGGAGCTCGCCGCGCATGGCGTGCCCCATACGTTGATTGCGGACAATGCCGGGGGCCACCTGATGCAGCACGGCGAGATCGACCTCGTCCTGGTCGGCGCCGACCGTGTGAGCCGCAACGGGGACGTCTGCAACAAGATCGGCACCTACCTGAAGGCGCTCGCCGCCTTCGACAACGGCGTGCCGTTCTTCGCCGCGGTCCCGTCGCCGACGATCGATTGGGCGCTCGGCGATCCGCGCCGCGAGATCACGATCGAGGAACGTTCCGCCGACGAAATGCGGGTCGTCACCGGCCGCGACGAGCGCGGCCGTCTGGCGCGTGTCGCGCTCGCCGATGCTGCAACGGCCGTGGCCAACCCCGCGTTCGACATCACGCCGGCGCGTCTGGTCACCGCCCTCATCACCGAACGCGGCGTCGCGGCGCCGGCCCAGCTTCAGACGCTGTTCGCGCCGGCGCGCGCGGCGGCCTGATGCGTACACCGATGGCGGCGGTCGATCTGCTGGCCGAAGACTCGTCGCGCCTGCGCAGGGACCTGATCCGCGCCGCGTGCGCGATGAATGCGGCCGGCATCAACGTCAACAAGGCCGGCAATGTGTCGGTGCGCTGCGCGCGGGGGGCGCAAGAAGGCTTGCTGATCACGCCGACCGGCGTGCCCTACGAGAAGCTGCAGCCTGCCGATCTCACCTTCCTTCGACTGGCCGACGGTGCCCGCACCGGAACGCAAGAGCCGAGCAGCGAATGGCGCTTCCACGTCGACATCTATCGCGGCCGGCCTGAGTTCGGCGCCATCGTGCACACGCACTCGCCTGCGGCCACCGCGCTCGCCTGCCACGGTCGCGGCATTCCGCCCTTCCACTACATGGTTGCGGCCGCCGGCGGTGCCGATATTCGCTGCGCGCCTTACGCCACCTTCGGCACGCAGGAACTTTCCGATCACGCCCAGTCGGCGCTGGCAGGCCGCAAGGCCTGCCTGCTGGCGCACCACGGCGTCATCGCCTGCGAGTCGTCGCTCGACGCCGCACTGGCGCTGGCAATCGAAGTCGAGCATCTGGCGCGCATGTACCTGGCCGCGTTCACGCTGGGCGAACCGCCGCACTTGCCGGCCGAGGAAATGGAGCGGGTGCTGGCGAAATTCGCCGACTACGGGCAGCCCCGGCCACGCTGATCAGCTAGCGCTCGCTGCCGGCGGGCGCCTTGCCGGGCAATCCTTCCCGCATTTCCGCCTCCGGACGGCCGAAGCAGGCCGCCTGGAAGCTGTCGCCATATACGTACCGCTTATACGGTATAAGTCACGCACTTTTGTTACCGAAGCGCAGAGGGCTCGTGAAAGCGCCCGGGGCCAGCCAGCAGGAGGCGGCACCGACCTCACCGATCTCTCGCCGCTCATCGATCGAGACTCGAAGCACCGTGAACAGTCTTGCCAGCACTTGCGGCAAACCCGCCGCGCCCAACCGGCCCCTAGCGTGCCACCGCGCGCGCAGTTCGGCGCCGACGGACTGTCACGTGGCCGAAGGCCGCGTCTTCCGGATGCCTGGCGACTTCGACGCATGAAACACGATTCGGACCACGCGCCGCCTGGCGCGGAGCACCCGCAGCAGGGCAGGCTGCTGCCTGGACAGCGCCTGCTCGTCTGGGCTTTCATCCTGGTCGGAATTTGGTACCTGAGCTTGCGGCCATCGAGCTTCAATCCCGACGCGCCGGTCTTTTCCTATCTGATCTACGGCGCCGAAGTCTTCGGCTTCGCCTGCGCATTGCTCTACGTCTTCATGTGCTGGCGGCTGACGCAACGCCGTCCCCTGCCGGTGCCCGAAGGCCTGCGCGTTGCGGCGTTCATCCCGACGATCAACGAGCCCGTCGAGATGGTGCGGCGAACGGTCCTGGCGGCAATGCGGATGAAGTATCCGCACCAAACCTGGCTGCTCGACGACGGTAATCGGCCCGAGATGCGGGCGCTGGCCGCC
>JBFGOX010000255.1:0-5049 GCA_041565015.1 Burkholderiaceae bacterium | reverse complement strand
GGGTGGCTGGCCGAACTCAAGCGTGCCGGCATTTACCGATCGCAGCCGCTCGATCGCGTTGGCACGCACTGGCTGCCGGGGCGGGTGCGAATGAGCACGTCGGCTGCGCCGCATGAAGGCATGGGCGTAGCGCAGTACGCCTGGTGCACGTCGCCGTTGCGCCGTTATGTCGATCTCGTGAATCAGCAGCAGCTGATTGCCGCCGTGCGCGGCGTGCCGCCGCTATTCGCTGCCAACGATGCCGAACTGTTCGGCATCGTCTCCGCATTCGAGGCCGCTTATGCAACCTACGCCGAGTTCCAGGAACGGCTCGAGCGTTACTGGTGCCTGCGCTGGCTGCAGCAGGAATCGATCAGTCGCATCGGCGCGACCGTGCTGAAGCCCGACCTGCTTCGGCTTGACGACATGCCGCTGCTGACGCGAGTGGCCGGATTGCCGCTGCTTGCCCGCGGCCAGCGGGTTGAACTCGACGTCGTCGGTGTCGACGAAGTCGACCTTACGGTCGGACTTCGGTTGCACCGCGTGCTGCAGGAAACGGCGGGCCAGATCGACGAACTCGATGCGGAAACCACGGATTCCCGGGCCGAAGCGCCGCCCGTCGCGCCGTCGCCTGATCTACCGCAAGCGGGCTAGGTTTTTTCTGGCTGAACCGAAAGCGGTCGATACAATCGCTCGGCTTTCTCACTGATCGACGGCGGCGCCTGCGCCGAGTCCATGCAGCTACCTGCGCAGCAGAACCGGATGCTGATGATCGCGCTCGGCGCCTCGTTGGGTGTGCACGCGCTGGCCCTCGCCGTACGCTTCGTTGATCCCGAACTGCTGCGGTTTCGCTCGACCGATCCGGCGCTGGAGATCATCCTCGTCAACGCGCGATCGCAGTCGCGGCCGACCAATCCCGAGGCCCTTGCACAGGCGAATCTGGACGGCGGCGGCGCCAACGACGCGGGTCGACGCACTTCGCCGCTGCCGAACCTGATGCAGCAGCGCGACGGCGAGGCGCTGGAACTGGCACGCGCGCGCGTCGAACGGCTGCAACAGCAGCAGGCGCAGAGGCTGGCGCTGCTCGAGCGGGGCGAGTTTTCGGTGTCCAGTCCCGAGCGGCAAACCCCGACGCCGCAACCCGACGCCGGATCCGCGGACGAGACTTTCGATGTGCTGGCGCGGTTGCAGGCGGAAATTTCAAAGCGGATCTCCGATTACCAGAAACGGCCGCGCCGGCATCATTTCATGCCGAGTACGTCCGAATATCGCTATGCGCGGTATGTCGAAGACTGGCGCGCATGGGTAGAACGAATCGGCAATGAGCACTATCCTGAGGATGCGCGGGGCCGGATCTACGGCGCGCTGCGAATGACTGTGGTCATCGGCTCGGATGGCAGACTGGTGCAGGCGGTGATTGAGGAATCCTCCGGATCAGCGGTACTCGACCGTGCGGCGCGGCACATCGTCAAGCTGTCCGCACCGTTCCCGCCGTTTCCGCCCGAGATCGCCCGCGACACCGACATACTTGAAGTCACCAGGACTTGGCTTTTCACCAATGATCAGTTTGCTACCCGCAGCGGGGATCGGCCGGCTGACTCGAGGCGATGAAACATCCTGAAAAATACGCGGTGGTCGGCAATCCGATCGCGCACAGCAAGTCGCCGGAGATCCACGCCTTGTTCGCACAGCAGACGCGACAGGCGATGACGTATGAGCGCCTCGAGGCACCACTGGACGGTTTCGAGGAGTTCGCGCTTGCGCTGCGCGATGCCGGGTACCGCGGCCTGAATGTGACGATTCCGTTCAAGCTCGATGCGGCCAAGCTCGCCGACCGGCTGACGGCACGTGCGCGGCTGGCCGGGGCGGTGAACACGCTGAAGTTCGAGGGTGATGCGATCACCGGCGACAACACGGATGGCATCGGCTTCGTGCGCGACGTCTCGCAGCGCCTGAAGTTCCGGATCGAGGATGCGGCCATCCTCGTTCTTGGCGCCGGCGGCGGGGTTCGCGGGTTGATCGGCTCGCTGCTCGAGGAGAAGCCGAAGTGGATTGCAGTGGCCAACCGCACGCATGACCGTGCGCAGGAACTCGCCGACGAATTCGGCGTGCTGGCGCTGAGTTTCGACGAGGTGCCGGCGGAGCATTTCGACCTGGTGATCAACGGCACGGCGACCAGCATGAGCCACACGACGCCGCCGATCGACGCCGAGACGTTCGACGACTGCATGCTTGCCTACGACCTGCTGTACTCGCCGGTGCCGACGCCGTTCATGCAACTGGCCACCCGTGGCGGGGCGCGCAAGGTCAGCGACGGGCTCGGCATGCTGATCGAGCAGGCGGCCGAATCGTTCCATCTGTGGCGCGGCGTGCGGCCGGACACGGCGCCGGTGTTCAAGGAGCTGCGCCGTCTGCTGAACGCTGAGGCGGTTGCGGAGAGCGCGACCGCGCGATGAAGCTGCCGCGTTGGGCCGGCCGCTGGCTGTGGCGGCTGGTGCTGCTCGTCCTGGCCGCGGTCATCCTGCTGCAACTGTGGTACCTGGGCTGGATTGCGCTGTACCGCTGGATCAACCCGTCAGAAACGGCTTTCATGGCGCGCGAGCGCGCGCGCATCGAACAAACGCGGCCCGGCGCCGTACTGCGCCATGCCTGGGTCGACTACGCGACGATTTCAGTGCACCTGAAGCGCGCCGTGGTCGCGGCGGAAGACGCGCGCTTTACCGAGCACGAGGGCGTCGACTGGGAGGCCATCCAGAAGGCAATCGAGGCCAACCTTAGACGCGGCCGTCTGCGCGGCGGCAGCACGATCTCGCAGCAGCTGGCGAAGAATCTCTTCCTGTCGCCGGAACGCAGCTACCTGCGCAAGGGCCAGGAACTCGTGATCACGTACATGATCGAGTGGCTGTGGGATAAGCGGCGGATTCTGGAGGTCTACCTGAACGTCGCCGAATGGGGCGACGGCGTATTCGGCGCCGAGGCGGCCGCGCGCCACTATTTCAGCACGTCGGCCAGCCGCCTCGGGGCGGAGCAGTCGGCACGGCTGGCGGCAATGCTGCCGCGGCCGAAGTTCTACGACCGCAATCGTGGCTCCGCTTATCTTGCCGGCCGCACCGGGGCGATCCTGCGCTACATGGGCGAAGCGTCCATTCCCTGAGCGCAGCGCCAGACGGCGCTGCCCTTGCGTGGTCACTGAAACTGCGGTTCAAGTCGATTTCAACGCAATGAATGCTTCGCACGGCCGGGCATCGGCCTGTCCGTCCTTGCGCTCATTCTGGCGATTGCCTCTGCGCGACGCCTAGAATCCGGCGGCAATGAACGAAGAAGTGCAGCTCGACACGACGTCGACCGCGACGTCCCGTCCCGCGCGCGATCCTGAGGAGGCGCAGCGCGCGCTGGCGCGCGTGCAGGGCGTCCTGGAAAAACAGCAGCGTGTCGAGTCACTGGTGCATCGCGAGCAGATGCCGGCCGAGGACAAGAAGCCGCTGGTCGAGGCGCTGGTGCATCGTCAGCACCTGATGGAGCTGAAGTCGGTCGTCGACGGCCTGCATCCGGCCGACATCGCCTTCGTCCTCGAAGCGTTGCCTCCCGAGGAGCGACTGCTGGTCTGGGACAGCGTCAAGTCGGAGGTCGACGGCCTGGTGCTGCTCGAAGTCTCCGAGGCCGTGCGCGAATCGCTGATCGAAGCGATGGATCCCGCCGAGCTCGAGGCGGCGGCACGGACGCTGGAAGCCGATGAACTCGCCGACCTGGCGCCGGCGCTCCCGGAAGCACTGGTCGAAGGCATTTCGCGCGATCTGACCAGCAAGGAGCGGGCGCAGCTGAACGCTGCGTTGAGCTATCCGGAAGAGTCGGTCGGCGCGCGGATGGACTTCGAACTGCTGTCGATACGCGACGATGTCACGCTCGAAGTCGTGCTGCGCTACCTGCGGCGGTTCGACGAGCTGCCCGACCACACCGACCAGGTCTTCATCGTCGACCGCGAGGGCACGCTGAAGGGCGCGCTGCCGATCGATCGAATGCTGATCAACGAGCCGGAAACGGAAGTCGCATCGTTGATGAAGACCGACATCCTGACGCTGTCGCCGATGGACGATGTCGGTGAGGCGGCGCAGGCCTTCGAGCGCTACGACCTGGTTTCCGCGCCGGTGGTCGATGCCAACGGCCGGCTTGTCGGCCGGCTGACGGTCGACGAAGTCGTCGATGTGATCCGCGAGGAAAGTGAGCAGGAAGCGCTGGCCAATGCCGGTCTGCGCGAGGAAGAGGACCTGTTCGCCAGTGTGTGGGAGTCGGCGAAGAACCGCTGGCTGTGGCTGGCGGTGAACCTGTGCACGGCGTTCTTCGCCAGCCGGGTTATCGATGCGTTCGAGGGCACGATCGGCAGGGTCGTTGCGCTGGCCGCGTTGATGCCGATCGTTGCCGGTATCGCCGGCAACTCCGGCAATCAGACGCTGACGCTGCTGGTGCGCTCGCTGGCGCTCGGACAGGCCACGGGCGGCAACCAGCGGCGCTTGGTGCTGAAAGAGATCTCGATCGCGCTGTTCAACGGTGCCGTGTGGGGCGGCATCGCCGCCTTGTTTGTTTACTTCCTGTACCGCGATTCGCCGCACGGCGCGATGCTTGGCGTGGTGATGTTCCTGGCGATGATCCTGAACATGCTGGTCGGCGCTGCGGTCGGCCTGGCGGTGCCGATGACGCTGCGCGCGCTGGACCGCGATCCGGCGATCGGCGGCTCGGTGCTGCTGACTTTCACCACCGATTCGGGCGGTTTCTTCATCTTCCTTGGGCTGGCCACGCTGGTTTTTTCCTAGCGTCGCTCAGTTCGTCTTTGCCCTGCCGGCGCTGGAGCCGGCAGCGGTGCGCTTGCCTCGCTTCTTCTTGGCTTTCGTTGACTTGGCAGCTTTCTTAACAGGTGGAGTCGCACCGGCTTCGCTCGTAGATGCAGCCGGCAGGCAGAATTGCGCCACGGCATCGGCCGTCCGCTGCAGTCGCGCTTGCAGATCGATCGCGTAAGGAGCGGTTGGACTGTTCCTCAGCAACTCGTAATCAGCGACCAGCCGGTCGCTGCACATG
>JBFGOX010000254.1:0-5070 GCA_041565015.1 Burkholderiaceae bacterium | reverse complement strand
GTGTCCTTGCGCAGGTCGCGCGGCGCGCCGGTGGAGCGAAGGATCGGCCCGGTATAGCCGTAGTTGATTGCCTCGGCGGCTGAGATCACGCCGACATCGCGCATGCGGTCGATGAAGATGCGATTGCGGTCCACCAGCCCGTGCACACGGCCGACGAAGTCGTCGTACTGGACCAGTATCTCTTCGAGTCGCGCCAGCCAGCCGTCGGGCAGATCGCGCGCCAGCCCGCCGATGCGGCCGTTCGTGTAGGTGACGCGGGCGCCGGTCAGGTCCGCGAGGTGCTCGTACATGTAGTCGCGGATCGTGACGAGATACAGGAACGCCGTCATCGCGCCGAGTTCCATCAGCGCCGCGGCGATGCAGGTCAGGTGGTCGACCAGCCGCGAGTACTCCGACAGCATCGTGCGCAGGTACTTGGCGCGCGGCGTGATCTCGATGCCCATCAGCTTCTCGACCGCCTCGCAGTAGGCGAAGTTGTTGATCAGCGCCGAGACGTAGTTCAGGCGGTCGACATACGGGATCAGGTTGTGCCAGGTGTGCGCCTCGCACTCCTTCTCGAAGCCGCGGTGCAGGTAGCCGGCGTGCACATCGGCGCGCAGCACGCGCTCGCCGTCGAGCTCGGCGATGATCTGGATCGTGCCGTGCGTGGCCGGATGCGACGGGCCGATGTTGACGATCGTCGTGTCGGGCCGCGACGGGCGATCGAAGGCCGGGCGGACGGGGTTCGGAATCTTCAGGTCCACGTGCGCCTCACTGCTCTTCGGGCTTCATCTCAAAGCCCTCGCGATACCGCACCAGCGGCTGCTCGAGCTCCTTCGGGTAGTCCTTGCGCAGCGGGTGGCCCTTGAATCCTTCGTACAGCAGGATCGGCCTCAGGTCAGCGTTGCCGCGAAAGACGATGCCGTACATCTCGTGGCACTCGCGTTCCATGAAGTGCGCCGAGCCGTACAGGCGAATCAATGAATCGACGGTCGGATCGGCCTCGTCGACCCACGCCTTCACCCGCACCCGCACGCGGTGCGCGGTCGAGTAGAAGTGCCAGACCACCTCGAAGCGCGGCGCGCGGCCCAGCCAGTCGACCGCGGTCACGTCGGAGAACATGTCGAAGCGGAAGTCTTCCTTCAGCGTGCGGACGACCTCGAGCAGCGCCGCCGGCGCGATCACCAGCACCAGGATGCCGTGCGCCACGGCTGACTCGCCGAGCTTCGGCGCCAGGCCTTCGCGGATACGATCGAAGATCGCGACGTTCATCTCTAGAACCGGTCGTTGACGATCAGGTGCTTCTGGTTGGCGATCTTTTCCTGCAGCTGCATGATCCCGTCGATCACCATCTCGGGCCGCGGCGGGCAGCCGGGGATGTAGACGTCGACCGGAACGATGCGGTCGATGCCCTGCACCGCCGCGTAGTTGTTGTAAAAACCGCCGCTGGTCGCGCACACACCGAAGGCGATCACCCATTTCGGCTCGCACATCTGCTCCCAGACCTTCAGCAGGACCGGCGCCTGCTTGTGGGTGACCGTGCCGACGACCATCAGCAGGTCCGACTGGCGCGGCGTGAATCGCGGCAGCGCGGCGCCGAAGCGGTCGGTGTCGTACGGCGTGGAACTGACGGCCATGAACTCCATCGCGCAGCAGGCCGTCACGAACGGATAAGGAAACAGCGAGAACTTGCGCGCCCAGCCGATCAGCTCGTCCTTGCGCGTCGAGATGACTTCAAACGCCGCCGACTTCTGTGACTGCGACCGGATCGGGATCGTGCGGGCAGTCATATCGGTGCCTGCCCGTCCGCCCGCAGGGTACTGATCGTCATCTCTAGGGGCGGCGAACGAAGTGAGCGTGGAGGCCTTTTCATTCATTCGGTCACCGCCTCGAGCAGTTTCAGCCGGTACACGTACAGCAGCACCAGGATCAGCAGGAACATGAAGATCGCAAACGTGACGACCATGAAGCCGTCGACCGGCTGCGCGCCGAGGACCCACAGGATCAGGAACACCGTTTCGAGATCGAACAGGATGAAAACGATCGCCACCGCGTAGTACTTCACCGGCACGCCGCGCAGGCCGCGGGTGTCCACTGGCGTCGCCCCGCACTCAAACGGCTCCAGCTTGGTCGACGTCATCGCCGGCTTCGGGCCCAGCCACTTGTTCGCCGCCAGCATCACCGCGACGAAGCCGAGGATGGCGACCAGGTACAGCAGGAAGACGACATAGGGGTTCATCGTCGGCAGCGTTCCTTAGACGTCGTGGATTGGAGCAGGCGGATCTGCAACGTTCAGCGCCGGTCTTTCGGTGCCCGCGGGCGGTATTTCCTGCAGGTCCATGCGAAATCGAACGGCGTCATCGATGCAACTCCCTGGGGACTGTGTAACGGGGTCCGTGCCAGCTTGCTTATCGTCCCCCGCTACCGTAGAGGCGCCGGGCGAACCGCCTCTTGATGGCGGTCAACGGAATGCGGCTTGCAATTCGCGTCGTTGACGAGACAGCATTCGTTGTCGCGCGCCTGCGTCAGCGCACGTGCAGGCCGATCCGGATCGCAAAACGCCGCGGACTGCCGGACGAAACGCGGCAAGACCTTGTCTGAGGAAGGGACGCGGCGTCAGCGATGCCGCAAATGCATCCGCCGCCGTTCTTCGCAGGCGAATTCCTCTAATTCGGGATCAAGCGCGCGCCGCGAAGAGACGATCCCGACCGGCCGGCCGCGGTCGACTACGGGCAGGTGGCGGAACCCGTGCTTGTGCATGACCGAGATCGCAAACCCGAAAGACCGGTCGGGCGCCACGGTTACGGGAGACGGCGTCATCACGTCGGCAAGTGCGGTCTTCGCCGGCTCGAGGCCGCGCGCGACCACGCGCATGACCGCATCGCGCTCGCTGAAGATGCCCACCAGTTGGTCGCCGTCGACGACGACGACGGCGCCGACCTGCTTGCGCGCCATCATCTCGGCGGCCCTGCTTACGGTTGTCCGCGGCGGCGCAGTGACGAAATTGCGCCGCTTCATGACGTTCCGGATCGGTTGGTTCAGCACGCCCGCCTCCGCCATCTTCTTGCCGGCCGCCAAGGGCCGGCGGCCGCGTGCTGATCACCTTTGCCACTGCAGCCCGCCGCCGCGCGGGCATACCGTCACGCGGTCACGACGTCAAACGTAGCGGCTGCAGGTTTTCTCGCCTTGATCACGCTCAACGGCGCCGAACGGATGTGCCGTGCAGGCGTCGACGGCAGCGCGCCGGCGCCACGCTCGACGCCGGCGCTGCGGCCTCAGCCGTGCAGCGTCTTGTACTTGGCGAGCAGTTCGTCCTTCGACTCGGCGTGATTCGGATCGGGAACGATGCAGTCCGCCGGACACACGTCGATGCATTGCGGGTCGTCGTGCGCGCCGACGCATTCGGTGCACTTGACCGGATCGATGATGTAAATGGGATTGCCTTCGCTGATCGCCTCATTGGGGCAAACCGGCTTGCAGGCATCGCAGGCGGTGCAATCGTCGTTGATCAGAAGGGCCATCGTGATCTCCTCAGGGTCCGTTGATTTCGGCCGCGTGGCGCGCTCGGACGCAAGCCTACGCGAACTCGCTCGTGTACGACTTCAGCGTCTTCATGTAATTGGCACGCTCGAAGGCGTCCGGGTCGGGACAGGCCTGCTGCGACAACGAACCCTTCATCTGCGCCACGGACGTGTATTCGCGCTCGCTCAACCAGGCCTGCACGCCGCGCACCAGCGCGCCGACATGCTTGGGTCCCTTGGTGAGCAGGCTGCTGGCCAGCATCACGCAATCGGCGCCGGCCAGCAGCAGCTTCAGCACGTCCTCCGGCGTGTGCGCGCCGCCGGTGGCCGCCAGGCTCGCCTTGACGCGGCCGCGCAGGATCGCAATCCAGCGCAGCGACAGCCGCAGTTCGTCGGACGTCGACAGCACGAGGTGCGGCGCCACCTCGAGCTCGTCGAGCAGGATGTCGGGCTGCAGGAAACGGTTGAACAGCACCAGCCCCGAGGCGCCGGCCTGCGCCAGCCGCGCGGCCATGTTGGCCATCGCGCTGAAGTACGGCGCCACCTTGACCGCCACCGGAATGCTCACCTGACCGCTGACCGACTCGACCAGTTCGATGTAGCGACGCTCGACGTCGGCGCTGGTGTCGTCGATGCTGGCAGCGAGGAAATAGACGTTCAGCTCGATCGCGTCGGCGCCGGCGTCCTGGAACTGCCGCGCGATGCCGGTCCAGCCGCCGGGCGTGTAGCCGTTCAGACTGGCAATCACCGGCACCTTCAGCGCCTTCTTCGCCTCGCCGATCAGTTCGAGGTACTTGTCCGGCCCGGTGCTGTAGTGCTGCATCTCGGGGAAGAACCCGCGCGCCTCGGGCGACAGCTCGGCGCCGTAGAGCATCAGGTTGTGGGCGGACATGTCGTCGTGTTCGATCTGCTCCTCGAACAGCGACGGCAGCACCACCGCCGCCACGCCGGCGTCCTGCAACCGCTTCAGGCTTTCGATCGAAGCGGTCAGCGGCGACGCCGATGCGACGATCGGGTGCGCAAGCTCGAGGCCGAGATAACGGGTGCTTAGATCGACGCTCATGATGTCTTCTCCTCGGCGCGCGCCGCCGGATTTTCGCCTGTTTCTCCCGCTGCCGATTCACCTGCGTCACTCGCGGCGGGCGCGTGCCCCTCCTCGGTGACGACGCGGTGCACGCCGGCGACCTGCTCGTAGAACTGCCAGCGCGCGTCGGCGTCCTTCTGTGCCGCCCTCATCAACTGCTTGGCCCGCGCCGGGTCGGACTGCGCCAGCATCGCGTAGCGGCCCTCCTTCATCGCGACCTGCTCGAGCGGCAACGTCGGCTTGCGCGAGTCGAGCTTCAGCGGCTGATCGGCGCCGCCCATGCCCAAGCGCGGGTCGTAGTGGTACAGCGTCAGGTAGCCGCTCTTGACCAGGTCGCGCTGGTGGCTCATGCCGGTGGTCATGTCGATGCCGTGGGCGATGCAGTGGCTGTAGGCGATGATCAGCGATGGCCCCGGCCACGATGCCGCCTCCTGGAAGGTGCGCACCGTCTGCACCGGGTTCGCGCCCATTGCCACCTGCGCCACG